>NZ_DLTI01000019.1:0-37116 GCF_002501455.1 Comamonas sp. UBA7840
GTTCTGCGTGGAAATCAACAAGCAGCAATTGCTGCGAAACCGACCGAGGAGTCAGAAGTTAGCTTCAGGCTGATTGCAGCCAGTCAAATCAGAAATGCCAATGACTGCTGACGCACAAAGCAGTCATTGGGCCCCTGATATTTAACTGGTAGGCAATTCACCTCGACGCATACGCTCTGCAATCTTTGCTAGAACAGCCGGCAAGTCCGCAATAGTCCGCATAACGTAATGTGAGCCAGCTTTTTTAAGCTTGGCCTCAGCTACCGCAACTTTTGCCTCTACGTCCGCAGCATTCGCGTTCGAATATTCTTCTTTGCTATAGCCAACTTCGTTACCAGACAGGCTCAAGCCGATCGTCCACATGCCAGCGTTCAGCCCTTCCTCAATACCTGGCACGGTGTCATCGACCTTCACGCAGGCACGTACATCACTAATACCCAATGCCAGCACATTAGCCAAAGCCATATACGGCCCAGGACGGCCTCCAGCGGTGAGCTCATCACCAGCGACTACATGGTCAGGTGAGATGCCAGCTTTAGCGGCTTGAGGCAGCAACTGATTCAGCACTTCCCGGGGGTAGCCAGAGCATGACCCCACTTTCAAACCATTGGCACGCAACCACTGAAGCACCTGCACTGCACCCTCAATTGGAGCTGAGAACTCACCCACTTTGGCAATTTGCATGGGCATGAAGCGCGCATAGATCGCGTCTACATCTACATTACTTGGCGCTCGGCCAAACGTACTGTTCCACTGCACAGCAATACTTGGCTCTTGCAGTAGTTGATAAATATGATCCCACTTTGAAAGGCCCATTGGGCCTCGTGCTTGTTCAAGTGTGATGCTGATGCCAAACGTGGCAAAAGCTTCAACAAATATCTGCGTAGGTGCCAGTGATCCAAAGTCGACCAGTGTCCCTGCCCAATCAAAGATGACAGCTTGTAGAGGGGATAAATCAACAGTTTGACTGTCGAGCGTTTGAATCTCAGCGGAAGTGATGGCGTTCATGGACTTTTCTTCAGAATTTTTTTAGATGCAATGACTATCAAACGGTAGCTAAGCTACGAATAAAGTTGCGCCCTCGTGGGCCATTGGCTGCCTTGTTGACCATCGTTTCCCATGCCTGTGCCTCTACGCCGTAATGTGCGGGATCTGTTGCAACACCGAGTTTTTGCAAGAAGTTGCACAGGCGCGCTTGAGCAATTGCAGGCTCCCTCGTGTCAAAGATGGACAGCAGTGCTGCATCGACCTGCGCGTCACTGCCTAGTGCCATCTCCAGAATTAACGGCAAGCTAAATGAACAAGCGATACCGTGAGGCACGCCGTGTTGCAGCGTGATGTCGTAAGACAGTGAATGCGCTAGCGCTGTTTTGGTGTTGGAGAATGCAAATCCGGCCAGCAAAGCTGCTTGAGCCATATCACTGCGCAGTTGCACATTCGCCAGATCGCACATCAAAGCAGGTAACGTGGCCATCACTTGGCGGGCGGCCTGCACAGCCAGCGACATGGAAATCGGATTGCGGTTGACATTCCAGATCGATTCCAAAGCATGCGAAAGTGCATCTAAGCCAGAGGCCAAAGTCGCGCCAGCGGGCAAGCTGATCATCAACCCAGCATCGATGATGGCGGCCTCAGGCCAAGTGCATGCTTGGTGTAGCGAGTGCTTGCGAGCACCAGCTTGGTCCCAAATAGTTGCCCAAGGTGTCACCTCACTGCCAGTGCCGGCGGTAGTTGGGATAGCGATTAATGCCTTATGTGCGATGGTTGCACCCGTGGTTGGCAATCGGCCACCCTGCTCAAGTACCTCCAGCAATTCTTCAAACTTGCCGTTAGGTGTAGCGCACAGCAATCCCTTGGCAGAGTCAATGGCGCTGCCACCACCTAAAGCAACGATGACAGGCGCATCAGCGTATTCACGTTGCACCTGCTCATACAAAGGACCTAGCCATTGGATATCGGGGTTGGGAGCAATGGTATCGATCACACCATGTAACTGCTCACCCACTAACTGCTGAACACGCTCCACCAAGCCAAGTCCGCGCGCCTCAGGAAACGTAACCAGAATGCAATTGCGACCTCCAAGCAAGACAGGTAGCCTCTCCAAACTGTTGACGCCTGCAGTGACGTTTACAGGGTTGTGATAATTCCACACGACAAGATTCTTTCCAAATATTGAGGATGCAATTAGCCCTGCGCATAGAAAGTGACAGCGCAAAAGCTAATGTTTAAAGGGGTTGAGGGCGGTGCGCTGATAGCGCACTACTTAAGGGGCTAGTAGCTAAATCAGTGGCGGGCGCCTTGCTGAATTCGGTTGCGCAGCCAGTTGGAGACCATGTCTGCGGCAATCACCATCACAGTGATTACGATGATGCAAGTCGCCGTTTCTTGATAGCGGAACAGCTTGAGGCTGCTAACTAGTTCAAAGCCCAAGCCTCCGGCTCCTACCATGCCGAGCACAGTGGCCGAGCGCAGGTTTACCTCGAAGCGATAGAGCACCACAGCAATCCAAGCGGTAATAACCTGGGGGACGACACCAAAAGCGATGACTTGAAGCTGGCTGGCACCTGCACTTCGCAGTGCTTGCAGCGGGCCATCGTCAATTTCTTCTATCGCTTCCGCAAAAAATTTACCCAACATGCCCATACCGTGCAGGGCCAACGCCAGCACACCTGGGAACGGACCGAGCCCCACCGCAGATACAAACACCAAAGCCAAAATCAGTTCATTGATACTGCGTACCACGTTCATAAATTGGCGAGTTACCCTGCGCAGCCAGTGCCAACTGTGTAGATTGCTCGCCGCAATAAATGACAGTGGCAACGCGAGCAATACACTCAGCAATGTGCCCCAGATGGCAATTTGAATCGTCTCCATAGCAGGTGCCAACAAGCGCGGCAAGATGCTCCAGTCAGGAGGCACGGATCGGGACAAAAAGTCACCAATCTGTGGCATCCCGTCAGCCAGCTCGCCCCAGCTCATCTGAGCGCCACCTGCGCTCCAGTGCAATAGCCAACCAATACCCAATGCCAAGGCGGCATAGGTGAGCCAACTACCAGTATTTTCAGGGCGGCCTGCTGTCCAAACCCAACGGTCATGTGCCTTATGCAAATGTGGGGTTCCCATCACAATACCCTCTCGGTAGTAGCAACAGTGTGTGCTGTATTTGTCGCTACAGGCATCCAAATTCCTGGACTGTAGATCTGAGAAGCCGGAGCAGCATGCTCCTCGTAATGGGATCTGGGTTCAGCATCTGGTGTGTGATAAATCGCATCCAATGCAGCCGCATCCAGCGCAGCGGGAACGTCGTTGAAGACCATACGTCCCTGCGCCAGCCCCACAACACGATCACCGAACTCTTTGGCGTAATCCACCTGGTGCAAATTGCAAACCACTGCAATGCCCATTTCTCGCGTGGCCTCCCTGAGGTACTGCAGTACGCTGCGGGCTGTCTTTGGGTCCAGGCTTGCCACTGGCTCATCAGCCAAGATCACATTGGGTTGCTGTGCCAGCGCTCGTGCAATACCTACGCGCTGCATTTGCCCACCTGATAACGCTTCAGTGCGCTCATCGGCTTTGTGGGCCAACCCCACGCGTTCTAAACACTGGTTAGCCAGCACGATATCGCTGTGCTTAAACATCTGCATCATTGAAGCAAACGTTCCAATCTGCCCCAGACGACCAGTCAATACGTTCTTGCGCACCGACAGGCGCTGCACAAGGTTGTGGTGTTGGAAGACCATCGCAACATGGCGTGCCAGTTCGCGGCGCGAGTGCTTTTGCATCAAGTCAATTCCACCGACTTGCAGCGTACCGCTGTCGGCTCGATTGAGGCCATTCATGCAGCGCAGCAGCGTCGATTTACCGGCACCGGAGAGACCCAGCATCACCACAAACTCGCCAGCTTTTACATCCAAGTCGATGCCATGCAGCACATGGTTGCTGCCATAGCTCTTGCGCAAGTTACGGATCGTGATCATTTCATTTTCCCTAAATCTAAATTTAGGGCCTTGGCTGTATCACGTACTACGTTGTAGGCTGCATCGTTAGTCGCTGCAAACCCATTGAGCACACCACGGTCACCCCAAGGCAGCCCTTTAATCTCTGCCAGCGCTGCCGCTACTTTTTGCTTGGTATCGGCATCCAATCCCTTGCGCCAAGCCATAGGTGATTCGGGGATGGGCTGAGAAGTCCAGATCACCTGAAAATCTTCTGCCTTGACATGCCCTTTGGCCACTGCTGTCTGAAAAATCGGGCTTGCTACCGCTGCTGCATCCACCTTGCCATGGGCCACAGCCATGATGCTGGCATCGTGCGAACCAGAAAAAATTACGCGGGATAAGTATTTATCAGCATCAATCCCGTCGCCCTTCAACCCAGCTTTAGGAAATAAGTGACCGGATGCCGAGCTTGGGTCCACGAACGCGAAGGTCTTGCCCTGCAACTGCGCAACACTGGTAGGGCCGCTATCTTTTTTGCTGATGATGATGCTCTGATATGAGCTTTGGCCAGATTTTTTGGAAACTGGAATCGCAAATGCTTCGGCATTTGCCATTTGCGCTGCCAGCACGTAGGAAAAGGGGCCAAAGTACGCCACATCAATCTTGCCTGAGCGCATGGCCTCAATGACACCGTTGTAATCGTTGGCTACAAAAGGCTTGACCTTCAGTCCCGTCTTTAGCTCCAACTGCTCCATCACTTGCTGGCTTGCACGCATCATGGCCTGAGCGTCTTCAGATGGAATCAAGCCAACTCGCAGCTCGCTGCTCTGTGCCCAAGCCGTGCCAGTAGCAGCCAGCATCAAAGAAGCGATAGATGTTTGTAGCCAAGCTTTACGAGTCATCTTCATGGAAGTCATCCTTTGCCTTTACAACTTTCACAAGACGGTATGTGTTGTGATGGAGTGAATGCTAGGGAGGACATATGACTGTCATGTGAAGATTTCAAAATCAGTTTTGACACCTTCTATAGATCAAATCTTGAGATAAGACTCTCCATGAGCACTGCCCGTTATCGCTCATTTATTGCTGTCGCTAAACATGGCAGCCTCAGTGCTGCAGCACGCGCTTTGGGAGTGAGCCAGCCCACCGTTTCTAGCCAAATCACTACGCTAGAGCGGCAGAGCAAAATTGAGCTTTTTTACCGTCAGGGCTATCGCATGTCCCTGACTGGCGCTGGCCACAAGCTACTCGCTATTGCTCAAAAACTAGTAGCCATCGAAGCTGAAGCAGATTTTTTCCTTCGCGATTCAGGAAGGCTCAACCAGGGCGAGCTGAAAATTGGTGCAGTCGGCCCATTTCATGTCATTGAGATGGTTGCTTCATACCGTGCACGCCATCCTGGCATGCAGTTGTCGATCCGCATGGGGAATTCTCAACAGGTGCTGCATGACCTAGAGCACTATGTCACGGATGTCGCCGTGCTTGCAGGTATGCATGATCGTCCTGAGTTTCAATTTCGCGAGTACGCACGCCACGCCATCATCTTGTTCGTACATAAAAGTCATGCTTTCGCACAACGCCGTCAGGTAGATATCCAAGAGCTGCATGGGCAGTCGCTGTTGTTGCGTGAAAAGGGTTCCACCACCCGTGCAGCCATAGAAAAAGTTCTCAATGAGGCAGGCGTCAGGCCTCAACTTGGCTTAGAAATCGGTAGCCGTGAAGCTATACGAGAAGCGGTCATTCGGGGGCTCGGTATTGGAGCAGTATCCGAAGCCGAGTTCATCGCAGATCCAAACTTGACACCTGTGCGCATTACTGGTGACCCAGCCCACACCACTACTTACGTGTATTGCATGAAAGAGCGCAGTGATAGCTTGCTGGTTCATTCATTTATGAAGGCATTCTAGTAACTGCTATCTTGAATCTGATGCATCAGATTCCCCGCAGGTCGGTTAGCCGCACGCAATTGCATCTGCATATCTCCGCGAATAACCGCCATGAAGCTGTGGATGGTCTTGCTGAACCGCACCGGTTTGATATGCAAACACCTCTGATAACGTAAACACAGCCCTAGCTGTGGATGAAAAGTCCTTTTATAGTGCGAAGACGCAAATCATTTGTCTCTGTGCAAAAGGAGCTGCACTATGCCACCAGACAATTCGGCAAACTTAATACCTCAAAATTTGGTCACTGCAGGCTGGAAGCTGCACGATCTGTCCGGCCACATGGGGCATACGGGGCCGCTTTGGAGTCTAGCCAGCGGGGATGGACTATGGCGCTATGGATTGTTGCTGGAGGCTAAACACCTGAACCCTGCGGGCGTGGTGCATGGTGGCGTGCTGCTGACGCTGGCAGACCATGCCATGAGCGCTGTGGCATGGCAGCACAGCCAGCGGCAACCGTGTGTGACAGTACAGTTGGACTCCCAGTTTGTCGCCTCTGCCAAGGCTGGTGATTTTGTGGTGTGCGATGCACAGATCACGCACAGCACCCGTAGCATGGTGTTTGTGCGCGCACAGTTGTGGGTGCAGGCGCAATTGCTGCTTAACGCGCAAGGCATCATGAAGGTATTAACTGCCAAAACTTCCGCAACCCATGAATGAAGCACCTACCAAAAAATATGCCCCGCGCGGTACTCGTGTGCGTGAGGTGCCTGCGGTAACGCGCTCGATTGCTATCTTGCGGCTGCTGGGGCGCATGCAGCAGCCCCTGGGTGTAAAAGCGATTGCCGATGCACTGGAGTTGGTGCCCAGTACCTGCCTGCACATCCTGCGGGTGCTGGTGGAGGAAGAGCTGGTGAATGCCGACCCGCACACCAAGCGCTACAGCTTGGGCAGCGGCATGATCAGCTTGGCACGCAGCGTTTTGGAGGGGGGTGGTTTTACGCAACTGGTGCAGCCGTACTTAGATCAAATTGCGCAGCAACATGGTGTGAGCGTGATGGGCGTAGAAGTCACTCCCAAACAAAGCGTGCTGGTGCTGGCCCTGGCGCACTCGGAGCAGCCGTTTCGCCTGCACACCGACGTGGGCAGCCAGTTCTCGACATGGGTTAGTGCCACAGGGCGTTTGATTGCGGCGCACAGTGGTCAAACATGGCCGCAATTGCGTCAGCATTTCAAGAAAATTCCCTGGGATCAGCCCCCCAGTTACGACACTTGGAAAAAACAGGTTGAACTGGCACGCGACCGTGGATGGAGTGTGGATAAAGATTGTTTTATGAGTGGCGTTACGGTGCTGGCAGTACCTGTGTTTGGCAGTGTAGGCCGCATGACACACACCTTGGTGGCGGCAGGTTTAAGTAGCCAAATTGGTGTGCTTGCTACGCAAAGCATCGTGGCTCAAATGCAAAATGCCGCCCGTGAAATGGAGCGGCATTTGCAAGCGTTACACCGCCAGTGAAGGTGCTACTCGTAAAGGTTGCAATCAGTTCACCGTAATGCCTGACTGGGCAATGATAGGGCCCCACTTTTCACGTTCTTTGCTGGCAAACGCTGCCAGTTGTTGGGCGGGGCCGCCTGCAGGCTCAAACCCCAGAGACAGGAGTTTTTGCGAGGTTTCAGGTTTGCTCAGAACCTTGTTGAGCGACTGGTTCAGCCGCTCCAGCACTGGCGCAGGTGTGCCCTTAGGGGCATACAGCGCGTTCCATGCGATCACTTCAAAACCGTCAAAGCCTTGGGCTGCCACTGGGGGTACGCCTGGCACCAGACTGCTTTCTCGCGCTGACGTAACACCTAAGGCGCGAACTTTTCCCGATTCGATATGGGTGCGCAGTGCGGTGGGCGTATCAACCACCAGCGGCAACTGGCTACCCAGCAAATCGGTTATGGCGCTGGCAGAGCCTTTATAGGGCACGCCAAACAGCGGGACATCGGTATTTTTCTTGAGTAATTCGACCACCAGGCGGGCTGTGGTACTGGGCATAGCTATGTCGGCAGAACGTGGGTTTTGGCGCGCTGCCTCGACGACTTCCTTGACGGTCTTGTAGGGCGAATTGCTGTTGACTGCAATCACCATCGGAAAAGTGCCCACCAAGCCCACGGGCGTGAAATCTTTCTCGGCATTGAAGGGCAGTTTGCTATACAGAAACTGGTTGAGCGCATGGGTAGCATTGGTGCCCATGGTCAGGGTATAGCCATCCGGGGCCGCTTGGCCTGCTAGTTCTGTTCCCAGATTGCCACCTGCACCGGGGCGGTTATCAATGACGATGGGTTGACCCAGGTCTCGCGCCATTTGGTCGGCGATGTAGCGCGTTGCAATGTCCGTGCCCTGGCCTGCAGCGTAGGCCACGATGATCTTGACGGGTTTGTTCGGATAGCCCTGCGCATGGGCTACCGATAGCGGGGCCAAGATGCAGGCGGTTGCTGCAAGCAAAGCGGAAAATTTACGCATGGCTATCTCCTTGATTTTTTGTGCAGGGAACACTAACGCGCTGCACGTGGGGCTGCACCCACCTCGTGAAGCTGCTGACGTTGCAAATCAGAAAAACCCAGCTCCACCAAGACAGATTCACAGTCTTGGGCAAAAGCCGGTGGTGCAGAGCCAGATTTACCCGGAGTGGCTGTCAAACGCATGGGCGAGCGCAAGCCGGTGTAATTGCCATCGCGCATCACCAGTTGGCGGTGCTGGCTGTGTGCGTGGTTGAGCGCTTCCTGCACGGTGTGCACAGGTGCAGCGGGCACGCCACCGCGCATTAAGGCACTGCACAAAGGGACACGTTCATAGAGTGCAATCGCGTGTTCAATGCGTGCTTTGAGCGCATCGCGGTTTTGCAGCCGCAAGGCGTTGCTCGTAAAACGCGCATCGGTCAGTACATCTTCCAAGTGCAGATGGCTGCAAAAACGTCGGAACTGCCCATCGTTGACAATCCCAATAAACAACTCCCCATCAAGAGCGTGGAACTTGTCATACGGGGCAATGTTCGGGTGGGCACTGCCAAGCAGTCCGGGGCTGTGGCCTGAGACTAGGTAATTGGACGCATGTGGCAGCAGCAGACTAATGGCGGTGTCATACAGCACAGCCTCTACGCGCTGCCCCTGCTCGGTGCGCTGGCGTGCTTGCAAAGCCAGCATCACTGAGCTGAAAGCCACATAGCCTGTCAGGTGATCCACCAGAGGAAGCCCCAGGCGTGTGGCACCCGTTTCGGGGCTACCATTCACGCTCATGATGCCGCACAGCGCCTGCAAAACGGCGTCGTAGCCCGGCATGCCGCCCATGGGGCCGTCGCAGCCAAAGCCCGAGACAGCGCAGTACACCAATCGCGGGTAACGCTCGGCCAGTGTTTGCTCATAACCCAGACCCCAGCGCTCCATGGTGCCTGGCAGAAAGTTCTCCACCAGCACGTCGGCATCGGCCAGCAGGCGGTGAAGCACTTCCTGCGCTTCGGGTTTGGAGAGATCCAGGCTGATAGAGCGCTTGCCCCGATTTAGGGCTGCGTAGTAGGCCGAGCGGCCATCGTCATCAAATGGTGGGCCCAGATGGCGCGTTTCATCGCCACTCGGTGGTTCAACCTTGATCACGTCGGCCCCATGATCCGCAAGCATTTGGGTGCATAGCGGACCGGCCAGCACGCGAGACAGGTCAACCACTTTCAGGCCGGTGAGTGCGCTGTCGGTGGTGGCTGTCATGGTGCTTACCCTTTGCTTGGCAAAACGATGATGCCGGTGCCAATCACGGACAACTCACCATCTTGGTTACGGCCTTCTTGCTCCACTTCCACCATGTGCTTGCCGTTCTCGATGAACTTGCGCTTGACTTTGCCCTTGATGAACAACATGTCACCTTCAGGGTTGTGGCGGCGCACTTGGCAGCTAGCTTTGTGCAGGAAACCGGTGTCGCCCATCCAGTTGGTGAGCTGGTGGGTCAGCCAGGAAGTGCGCTCCGGGCCGTAGTCATAAGCACCTGGCGCGCCGACTTCCAGTGCAAAGTCTTCTTCCCAGTGCACGCGCTCTGGCACGTCCGGAATGCCGAAGCGGTTTTTGATACCGACACCGGGGTGGGCGTCAATCAGCTTCCACGCCAGCTTGTTGGCTCGGATGTACAAACCACCCCAGCCTTGGGCGTAGGCGATGAAGCCGGTCACCGTCATGGGGCCCTTAAACATCACGGGCAAGTCTTCGCCTTCTTTCACGTCTTGCCAGTAGCGGGGAATAGCTCCACGGATCTCCTCGTTGCGGTACAGCTTGTAGGCTTCGGCCAACTCCTCTTCTGTGTAGCGGCGTGGGCCGCGTTCACGCGCTTCCTGGTATTTAGTGCCTTGTTCGCGAGCGTGGTCGCGCTCGGTACGGAAGCACCAGCTATCAGCCTCCGCCACTTTGTCGCCGCTTTGGTTGAAGAAATCGACGTGGTAGATCTGCTGGATGGCGCGCCCCGCAAAACGGGTGTTGTGCTCGACCAGATCTTTCAGGTACGCCTCAGTGTGGATTTCGTCATTGCGCAGTACAGGCTTGTGCCATGTCCAATCCGCACCCGACCACATTGCGTGCACGCCGGGCAAGCCGCCTACATAGCCCGAGACGATGCGGCTGGTGGAGAATAAGAAGCTGGGCAGTGCCACCAAAGTGCCGTACTGCGTTTTGGCAGCGTAGTCCGGGTCGCACCACAGCGGGTTGTCGTCACCAATGCCGTGCGCATAGTGGCGGATGTTGTCGCGCGTGGCTTCATGGCACCAAGGTTCTGCCGTCTGACCGATTTTCTGACCCAGGCGCTGGCGCAGCTCGTCCAGACCTTGTTCGGTGATTTTGGGGAAAGTGCGTTGTGCTTTCATGTCCATGGTGATGTCTCCGGTGGTGGTTGTGGATAAAGAAATGAAGGAGCAGGGGAAAAGGAAATCAGGCCGTGGCTGCCAGTGATGCCAGCTCGCGTTCGCGCAGCACTTTGCGGTGCACCTTGCCGGCGGGGGTCTTGGGCAGCTCGGCCACAAAGGCCACTTGGCGCGGGTATTCGTGCTGACTTAGCTTGCTGCGCAGCAGGTCTTGAATTTCTTGGATGAAGGCATCGGAGCCGCTGCGTGGCGAGACCAGAAATGCCTTGATGACCTGGCCGCGTAACTCGTCCGGTACGCCAATGGCAGCAGCCTCTTGCACATCGGGGTGCATGAGCATCACGTTCTCAATTTCGACGGCGCTCATGGTCCAGCCAGCTGAAATAATCACGTCGTCGGCACGGCCTCCGTGAAAGAAGTAGCCGTCAGCATCCATGCGGCCTAGGTCTTTGGTGGGAATCCACTGACCGTGACGCTGCACCATCAACTGCCCGGTTACACCGGGTGGGCAAATTCGGCCTTCGGCGTCATGCACTTGCACCACTGTGCCTGGCACAGCTTTGCCTAGTGAGCCGCGCGGTGCTGCGAAGTCGCTTGCACCGGGGTAGCTGGCTAGTACCACGCCAATTTCGGTAGTGCCGTACATGCTGCACACCTCCAGGCCAAAAGTGCGCTGCACAAAATCAGCGGTGTCGTCATCAATCGGCTCGCCGGTGAAGGAGAGTTTTTCAAACGCGAAGCTGTAGTCACCCGCCTTGCCGCAGTTTTTCATCATGCGATAGTGCGTGGCGGCGGCAGACATGTTGGTGAAACGGTGCTGTGACAGGGCTTGCAGCAGTCGCTCGGGATTGAACTTGCCGCTGTAGGCTCCCACGGTCAGGCCCAGCGCCAGCGGTGCCAACGTGCCATGCCACAGGCCGTGGCCCCAGGCGGGGGACGATGGGCAAAAGAAACGGTCGTTAGGGCGCAGACCGGTGCCATAGAGAGCAGCCACCATCAAGGTAACCAGCGAGCGGTGCGTGTGTTTGACAGCTTCGGGCAACTCCCGTGTGGTGCCCGAGGTGTACTGAAACACGGCCAGATCGCTGCCGCTGGTGTCTGGCGTGAATTGCGCGGACAAGCCTTGCAGGTGGGCGTGCAGGGCATCGTCGTACACCACAGTGTGAATGTGTGCAGGTGCGGTATCGCGCTTTTGGGCGTTGGTTACCAGTAATGCGGGCTGGCAGTCATCCAGACGCAGGCGCACACCATCGGGGCCAAACAGCGTGAACATCGGCACCGCAATGGCGCCGCGCTTGATGGTGCCAAACATGGCTGTGTAGAAGGCGCGAGATGGCTCCAGCATGATGGCGACGCGCTGGCCGGGTTGTACGTTTTGGGTAACCAGCCAATTAGCAAAGCGGCTGCTGTCAGCCGACAGCTCGGCGTAGGTGATGACCTCGTCGCGGCCATCAGCATGCGCCACGATCAGTGCATCTTTGCCGCTGTTCGCATAGCGGTCGACGCACTCGGTAGCAA
Source organism: Comamonas sp. UBA7840 (assembly GCF_002501455.1). NCBI lineage: Bacteria > Pseudomonadati > Pseudomonadota > Betaproteobacteria > Burkholderiales > Comamonadaceae > Comamonas > Comamonas sp. UBA7840. Next base: position 12,217 of record NZ_DLTI01000019.1, read on the forward strand.
TGTTGAATTGCTCTCGGTTGCCGTCAAACAGCTCCCACAGTTTTTCCGAGGAAAACTGGGCCTGGGCGTCGGCGTAGCTGTGAAAGTCAGTGAGTCTTGGCATGGCTTCTGAAACTGGTAGTGGCTGCGATGACTTCAGTTTCAGAATCGCTCAATGTTTTGTCAAATGACACTTTATTTTGTATATATACAAAAACAAAAATTCAAATAAAAAGCCCATCAAATGTCGTCGAGACAACAAATGATGGGCTTTTTGAGAGGGTTTGTGCTGAGAATTAGCGTGTCAAAGTGCGATGCCGGACATGCAAAAACCATTTGCTTCAATGGGTTATCGCCTGTGCGCGAAGGCTTCGCTTGTTGCATTGCAGCATGTTATTTTTATGAATTAAGGAGCAGGCAACTTAGATAAATCAGGGGCTCCAGCATGTTTTGATACTGAGTTCCATGATTCATAGGCAACCAGCAGCTTGGTCAACTGCTTGAGCAGGCCGTTCTCGCCTATGAGGTCTTCAGGTTTCTTGTAGTTGGCCAACAGGCCGGACAACAGTTCTTCGGGGTACGTCGTTTTTCTTGGTGCTCATGGTGTTTACGGACAGGCCGGTTAACGCCGGCGATGAATTGTCCGTTCACACAAAATTCTGTACACCCTCGCTACCGAATGAGGTAAGTTCGGCTGCTTTGCAACAGGGCTCTTTCAGTGGTCTCGCTGGGCAAGAACACGTAAAGTTCTTTTGACGGTAGAGTTGACGGTATGGCTTTTAAAAGGCTGTTAAGCCTGATGTCCAAGTACATGTAATGACATCTGATTACATTTAAATTCCCACTCCAATTGACAATTGAGTGGGAATAATCGCGGTTTTCGCGTTCCCTGCCAACCCAAGCCCTGCCCGCGTTCGCCCGGCAGGGCTTTTTTACATCTGAAGCATGGTGCAGGGTTTCTACAATCCATCCATGCAATGGCTGGCTTCTCTTTCTGAATTTTTCCGCGACAACTACCCTTCCGCCGAGCGGCTGGGGGTGCCCGTGGCGCGCTGGCGCCAGAGCATCTACCGCACGGTGTTTGAGACGAACACCGAGATGGGCAAGCGCTTTGAGCGACGGCTTACGCTGGCCATCATCTTGAGTTTGTGCGTAGTGATTGCGCACAGCATTCCCTCGATCGCGGGGGATTGGCGCCTGTACTACCTGCTGCGCGCGCTGGAGTGGATTTTTACCATCGGCTTTACCGTGGAGTACGTGCTGCGTCTGGTCTCGGTGCGCCACCCGCTGCGTTATGCGCTGAGTTTTTACGGGCTGGTGGATTTGCTCTCTATCGTGCCCACCTATTTGGGCATTTTTTACCCCGAAGCACATTTCTTGGCGGCGGTGCGGGCGCTGCGCTTGGTGCGTACGTTCCACATCTTTCCCATCTTTCGCAACTTCTTGAATGAGTACCTGATGCTGGGTCAGGCGCTCAGGGCCAGCGCACGCAAGATTTTTGTGTTTTTGAGTGTGGTGGCGCTGATTGTGTTTGTGATGGGCGCTTTGATTTTTGTGATCGAGGGGCCGCGCAATGGCTTTACCAGCGTGCCCATGGGCATTTATTGGGCCATCTCTACGGTCACCACGGTAGGTTATGGGGATGTGACGCCCTCAACACCGATGGGGCGTATTTTTGCCTCCATCATGATGCTGCTGGGTTGGGGGGTGCTGGCGGTGCCTACGGGCATTGTGGGGGCAGAGTTGTCGCGCAATGTGGGCACCAAAGCGCGGCTCAAGGGGGTGGAGTGCGATGCCTGTGGCCTGGAGCGGCATGAGGAAGACTCCCGCTACTGCCGCCGCTGCGGCACGCGGCTGGATCGCGCAGCCAAACCTGTGGCAAGCACACCTGCAAACGCTGCAGCGGCGCAGCCGGCAGGGGCTAAAAAGACAGCGGATAGCGCGCAGGCAGCAGACCAGCCTGTCATGCACGGCGAATAAATGGATAGCTGTTAGTGCTTGCCATTGCATGCTTTTGCACATGAATACTATGAAAGTGCTTGAGCAAAGCGCACCAGCTGCTATCTGTTTTGCCCGTTGGCACCCACCAGTGCGCAAGAGGGTGCCTGGTGCTGGTGCTTGTAGATGCTCAGGCGCGAGCACTTGCTGGGGTGGTGCAGCCAAGAGCGACAGGGCGGTTACCCCTTTGGTGCGCTGGGGCGCGTCTGCCCCGGGTGTGCCGGCATTCGTGGCAAGATCGGCGTCTTTAGATCTTAGGGGTGAGGGCATGCGCATGAAGCAGCGGTTGTGGGCAACATTGGCCATGGTGGCAGGTGCCGTGGCACTGGCAGGGTGCGGTAGCGCCAGCAAAAAAGGCGGTACCGAAGCCGTTGTGCAAGTGAAGGTGGACAACACCCAGCGCGCCACCACCATTGAGTTTGCCCCGCAGCTGATTGACTGCGGCCGTGTGGCGCGCTGCCCCACGCTGGGTGCGATATGGCACAGCGAAACCCCGAACCGCGCCACGCTGCTGGTGGGGACTTGGGGTGGTCAAGCCAAGGTGGAATCAATCGAGTTCAACGTGCGCCCGCACGCGCCGCTGCGGGTGCGCTCGCTGGCCAAAGACGCATCCAGCCTGCCCGGCGTGACAGCGTTTGTGGTGCCCATGGACACCATCGAGCGCATTACCTTGGGCAAGGGTGGCTGGGTACGTGTAGCCACGGATAGCGGAGTGATTGAAGAAAATATATACAGCGGCGAGCGCTCCAGCCCCGCAGCAGATGCGTTCAAGCGCTTTTTGTACGAGGCCTATAAAGGCACGGACAAGGAACTCTCCAGCGGCTTGCTGGGCGTGTTCAGCGATAAGCCCTACCAGCCCAACTACGGAAAATAAGAGCGCTTAGCGCTTGTCTGCTAAGACTTTCACAGCATTTCGATGTGAAAGTCTACGTTTAATAAGCGCTAAAAGCTCTCGAATACATAGCGCATGGCTGCAAAGCAGTGCGCTTTCGGCATGGTTTTAGCCAGCGCGCACATGGGTGGGCGGCTAATTCAGGCATCATTGCGGGTTAGCCCTAGGCATCGCCGGTAGATATAACCAAAGCATCTTATTACTTAAGTATTGATTCTTTGGTTTTTATATGCCAAAGCGTTACATTTCCACATCCTATTTTTGAGAGCACGTGGCCTGCTTTGTGGCAGCGCGTGCTGTAGCTACTGACATGATCGACATTCGGGACCTGTCCCTGACCTACCAAGGCCCCAAAGGGCCCGTCGAAGCGCTCAAGCACATCAACCTGACCATTGAGCAGGGTGAAATCTTCGGCATCATCGGCCGCTCTGGCGCGGGCAAAAGCTCGCTGGTGCGCTGCATCAACTTGCTCAACCGCCCCACATCGGGCCAGATGGTGGTGGATGGCCGCGATCTGATGACCATGACCGATGCGCAACTGCGCGCAGCGCGCCATGAAATTGGCATGGTGTTCCAGCACTTCAACCTGCTGTCCTCGCGCACCGTGTACGACAACGCCGCGTTGCCGCTGGAGCTGGCGGGCATGACCAAGGCGCAGATCAAGGAACGTATTGATCCCTTGCTGGAACTGGTAGGGCTGACGCACTTGGCAGACCGCTATCCCGCGCAAATCTCGGGCGGCCAAAAGCAGCGTGTGGGCATTGCTCGTGCGCTGGCGTCCAACCCCAAGGTGCTGCTGAGTGACGAAGCCACCTCCGCGCTGGACCCTGAAACCACCCGTTCCATTTTGGATTTGCTGCGCAAGGTCAACCGCGAACTGGGCGTGACCGTGGTCTTGATTACCCACCAGATGCAAGTGATCAAGCAGATCGCGGATCGCGTGGCGGTGATTGACGCGGGTGAAATCGCGGAAATGGGCTCGGTCATTGAGGTGTTCACCCAGCCGCAGCAAAGCATTACCAAGAGCTTGATCGACGAAATCGTGCCGCAAGAGCTGCCCGTCAGCGTGCTTAACCGTGTACGTGCTTTGGCCGCCAAGCTGCCTGCGGGCCAAAGCGGCCAGTTGCTGCGCCTGTCGTATGCCGGTGAAAGCGCGTATGAGCCGATTCTTTCGCACCTGATTCGTGAGCTGGGCTTGGATTTGTCCATCTTGCACGGCCAGATTGACGAAATTCAAGAGCAAACCTTTGGCTCGCTGGCCGTGTTTGCCAGCGGTGATGCAAGCAAGATTGAGGCCGCCATCAGCCACTTGAAGAGCAGTGGTGTGGTGGTGCAAGTGGTGGAAGTGAAGGGCTAAGCGATGTTCGAGAATTTTTCGGAAATGATGATCGAGTTGTTCATCGACTCGTTCTGGGAGACGCTGATCATGGTGGGCATCTCCGGCCTGCTGGGTGGCATCATCGGTATTCCGCTGGGCGTGTTTTTGCGCCTGACCGACAAGGGCGGCGTGCTGGAAAACGCACCGCTGAACAACTCCGTGGGCTGGGTGGTGAACGCGGTGCGTTCCACGCCGTTCATCATCTTGCTGGTGGCCATCATTCCCTTCACACGGCTGATCACCGGCTCGTCGATTGGTACATGGGCGGCGGTGGTGCCTTTGACCATTGCGGCCGCGCCGTTCATTGCGCGTTTGGTAGAGACATCGCTGCGTGAAGTGGACAACGGCCTGGTCGAAGCGGCGCAGTCCATGGGTGCGACCACCAGCCAGATCGTCTGGAAGGTGCTGCTGCCCGAGGCCATGCCCGGTATTGTGGCGGGGCTGACCATCAGCTTTGTGAGCTTGACGGGCTATTCGGCCATGGCAGGCGCGATTGGCGGCGGTGGTCTGGGTGACTTGGGTATCCGCTACGGCTACCAGCGCTTCCTGCCCGACATCATGCTGGCCGTGGTGATTATCTTGATCTTCTTTGTGCAAGCCATCCAAAGCTTTGGCGACTGGATTGTGCGGCGCATCAGCCACAAGTAATCAACCAGCGCCGCGCTGCACATTGTTGCGGCCCCGCATACCAAGCCGTGCCCTGTGCACGGCTTTTTTACGCCAGCGCCAGCGTGCTGTTAGGGCGCTTGCCCGAACACGCAGACCGCCATACCAATTGGTGCGGGCTGAATAAGCTTATGCGTGTTTTCCCTTGGTTGCTTATGCGTTACTTTCTTGGCACGCCCCTGCAACAGGGGCCTTTGATTGAAGTTGAACCCGATTCAGGATATCCACCATGCACAAGCGTTTCCTTTTGAAAGCCCTGGCGACGGCCGCGTTCTTGCCCGCAGCCTTGATGGCACAAGCCCAAGACGGCAAAGTCACGATTGGCGTGACTGCCGGCCCCCACGCCCAGATTGCCGAAGTGGCCAAGCAAGTTGCTGCCAAGCAGGGGCTGCAGGTCAAACTGGTGGAGTTTGGTGACTTTATCCAGCCCAACGCTGCTTTGGTAGCGGGTGATATTGATGCCAACATCTACCAGCATCAGCCTTTTATGGATGCGCAAAACAAAGACCGTGGCTACAAGCTGGTGCCCGTGGCCAAGGCGGTGAACCAGCAAATGGGCGTGTACTCCAAGAAGGTGAAAAATCTCCAGGATTTGCAGAGCGGCGCCCGGGTGGGCATTCCCAACGACCCCACCAATGGCTCGCGCGCACTGATGGTGCTGGCCAAGCAGGGGTTGATCACCCTCAAAGCGGGTGCTGGTGCACGGGCCTCGGTGCTGGACATCACGGCCAACCCCAAAAAGCTGAAGTTGGTGGAGCTGGAAGCCGCGCAACTGGCCCGCTCACTGGACGACTTGGATGCCGCCGCCGTCAACAGCAGCTACGCCGTGGCAGCAGGCCTGAAGCCCCAGGGCGACTCACTGGCACTGGAAGATGTGAACACGCCGTATGTCACGGTGCTGATTGCCACGCGTGCAGGCCATGAAAAAGATGCCGACCTGCAAGCGTTTGTGAAGGCCTACCAGTCACCCGAAGTGGCGGCCTTTATTGCCACCACCTTCAAGGGCGCTTACACGCCTGCTTGGTAAACCGCGCAAATGGCTGGCACCGCCCCGCGCGTCATGCACCACCACTTACCACCGGGAGATGCTGTGCATCCACATCAAACAGATCATGCTTTTGTGTCGGCACTGGGTGTGCAATGGCTGCACCGCCCTGTGCCTGATCAGCAGGGTTTGGCTGCGCTGCTGGCCCACGAGGCACTGGATGCTGACCAGCAAGCGGCCGTGGTGCAGGCCGTAGGTGCCAGCGTGGCCGAGGAATGTGCGGCCCACGGCTATCACCGCATCGATTTGGTGGTGTTGCACCCTGCCACCGCAGGGCTGCAAGCCGCGCTGCAGCGCTTTGACCAGCCGCACACCCATGCCGACGATGAGGTGCGCTACATCCTGGATGGCGAAGGCATCTTCGGCTTTCTGGATGCGCAGGGCCAAGAGCGTGTGGTGACCGTGCGCGCTGGCGATTACCTGCGTGTGCCCGCGGGCGTGGAGCACCGCTTTACGCTGACGGCGGCGCGTCGCATCAAGGCCTTGCGCCTGTTTACGGACACGGCCGGGTGGGCCGCGCACTACACCCAGCGCCCTGTGGGCGCTTTGGAGATGAAAGAATGAATTTGCCTTTGCATGCGCTGGATACGGCGCAGTTTGAACGTGCCCAGCAACTGCTGGGCGAGGAGTGGCTGGCGCAGGATGCCGAACTGGCACCCCTGCTGCCGGTGGTGCTGGCGCGTGGCGTGGGGCAGGACTGGCACAAGTCCGGCACCTTTCGCCACCATCTGGCGGGCGTGGCCCGTGCTTTGACCTTGTGGCGGCAGCCCCGGGAAGTGCGCCTGCTGGGCTTGTTGCACAGCGTTTACGGCAACGCCTTTGTGGATCTGGTGAAGTTTGATGCCAGCAGCGAACGCGGTGCTTTGCGCGCCTTGGTGGGAGAGCAGGCTGAGCACCTGATCTATCTGTTTTGCACCATCAGCCGCACCGAATTCACCCAAAAGCTGCAGGCGCACGCCACGGCAGCAGATGGCACGATGGAGGTGGCCCAAGGTGCCCAGCGCATCACCCTCACGCCGCGGGAAGTGGCGGCGTTTGCCATCGTCACCATGGCCGATGCGATGGAGCAGTGGTCCAGCTGGCAAGACGATGTGTATTCGCGCTTTCCGTATGTGGACCCTGCGCGCCAGCAAAGCGTGCATTGGGCCTCGTCACTGTGGCCTGGCCCCATGCGGCCCACCAGCCGCATTGTCAGCCAGATCAACGCCTGGGGCCGTGCCCTGCAACACCCCGTGCTGCGCCAGCAACTGCCCTTGCCGCCCATGTTTGCGCAGTGCACGGCGGAGTTGACGGCGGGCCACGAAGCGGCGGCCATGTCGCTGTACTGGTCGGTGATTCAAATGGACCAACCCTTGGTGGAGCCCGATTGCGCGATTGCCGTGCTGGAGCAGGCCGTGCGCCTGAACCCCTGGGTGGGCGAGCCCCAGATGGTGCTGGCCCAGCTGTATCTGGCGGCGGGGCGCCCGCAAGAGGCAGAACGTGCTGCAGCCAGTGCGGTGCATTGCTACAGCTGCTGGGGCAATGCCTGGGACAAGCGCGTGCAGTGGGACGCCTGGATGGCATGGGCGCGTATTGTGCGCCAGTCGGCCCAGCAGGGTACATGGCCCGATCGTTTGGACAAGCTCAACAACATGGCGCTGCGGCAAGAGGTGGCGGGGGCGTAAGCCCTCAAGCCTCAACTTGCTCTATAAAAAGTAGCTGTTGGCGCATGCATTCCTTACGTTTCCATGCCAAAAAGTATGGAAATGAAGGCGAATTAAGCGCCACCAGCTCTCTTTTTTATGAATGCGCACTCTCTTCAGCCCTGTAGGTACAGCCTGCTGGGCTTTTTGCTTTACTGAGGCTGGTGCAGGGGCTTCGTGCCGGGCCGCGTACCGGCAAAAAAAGACCCGGGGCATAGCCCGGGTCATGCAGGGGTGACAGGCTGCGCATCGCGCCAAATCACGCTGCCGGTGCCTGAAGGCCGGTGGCAGCGTGGGCGCAACGCGTGCTTAGGACTCGTCGTCAGAGAAATGGTGCTGGGGCGTTGGCTTGCGGAAGCCCTTGGTCAGCCAGGCCAGATAGATGATGCCCACTGCCGCCCAGGCAATGCCTGCCTTGAGCGATGTGTCTTCCACTTCCAGCCACAGCGCGCCGATGGAGATAAAGCCCAGCAGCGGTACGACGAAGAAGTTCAGGAAGTCTTTGGGCGTCTTCATGCGGCCATCACGGAAGCCATAGCTGCAGATCACCGACAGGTTCACAAAGCTGAATGCGGTCAGGGCGCCGAACGAGATCAGGGCCACCACGAATTCCAGGCTCAGGAAACCTGCGGTCAGGCAGATCACGCCCGCCAGCCAGATGTTCAGGGCGGGGGTGAAGTTTTTGGGGCTGATGTAGCCAAAGAACTTCTTGGGCAGCACGCCGTCGCGGCCCATCACGTACATCAGGCGCGAGACGCCAGCGTGCGCGGAGATGCCCGAGGCCATCACCGTCACGATGGCAAAGGCCAGCACCACGGACTGGAAGAAGGCGCCGCCCACCAGCAGCAGAATTTCAGGCTGGGTTTCGTCCACCAGCTCAAAGTACTGCGCGGGGTTGCCGGGGAAGTACAACTGCATGAAGTAGGTGGAGGCGATAAAGATCAGGCCCGAGATCAGCGCGGTCAGGAAGATGGCGCGCGGCAGGGTCTTTTTCACGTCCTTGGTTTCTTCGGCCAGCGAGCTCAGCGAGTCAAAGCCGGTGAACGAGAAGCACAAAATGGTGGCGCCCGTGATCAACGCGCCAATTTCGGTGCTGGCGCTCCAGAAGGGGTTGAAGCTCCACAGTGCGTCGGCGCCTTGTTCGGCGATGCTGCCCAGCTCATCGCTCAAGGCGTTCTGGCCGGCGTACAGCTTGGTGTAGATCAGGTAGGTAAAGATGCCGATGACCAGCAGTTGCACCACCACGATCAGGCTGTTGAAGTTGGCCACAAAGCGTGCACCGCGCAGGTTCACGCCCACCATCAACAGTGACAGGCCAATGATCCAGACCCAGTGGTTGACGTCAGGGAACAGTTCCGTGAGGTAGATGTTTGCCAGCAAGATGTTGACCATGGGGGACAACAAATAGTCCAGCAACGAGGACCAGCCCACCATAAAGCCCGCATTCGGGTGGATGGACTTTTGCACATAGGTGTACGCAGAACCCGAGGAAGGGTGTTTGCGGATCATGTGGCCGTAGCTGATCGAAGTCAGCAACACGGCGATCAACGCAATCATGTAAGACGTGGGTACGTGCTGCAGGCTGTCTCGCGACACCATGCCGAACGTATCCAGCAACGTCATGGGCTGGATATAAGCCAGGCCGATGATGATGACTTGCCACAGGACAAGTGTCTTTTGGAGTTTGGCGACTCCATGGGAATCATGATGGGTGGTCAATTTACTTCTACCTCTTGAAAAAAATCAGGGAGTGGTGAACTCGGGTGGCTTCGCCTTGGGGCGATCAGGAAGCTGTGTCATGAGCAGCGCATGGTTGGAAAAACGGTGTGTACTTCTGTCAGGCATAAAAAGTGGCCTCGCAGGGCCTGTTTTTTTCATCGGATATCGCCAGTGCCGCAGCGCGTCGTGTGACGGCTGCGGAACGTGGCGATGTAAAAGCCCCGCTACGAAGTGACGCATAGCGGGGCTTTGATGTCGCTCTCGTGCGTACCAGGCGGACATTTGCTCCATGCAAGTGACATGCGCTGGCGCGCGCGATTCGGGGCGGATTCTAGCACCAGGTGTTTGCGCTGTAACAGTCTCCCCAAGTCCACGCCTGCCGCACAAGGAATTGCTGCTTTTATAGATTTGATAGCTGCCGCCGCTGGTGTTGGCTGCGCCTTGGCGTGTTATTGCTTGGTAGTGCGCTAAAAATCAACGTTAGAAGCTATCTTTTTTGACAATAAAAAAGCCCTTGGTGGTGACCAAGGGCTTGCAGGATGCATGCCAGTGAGTGCCCTTGCGGGCACTGCTTGCATCTAAGTTCAGAACTAAAAGCCCAGCAGCACCGAGCCTTGGAATTGCTTTTCCACAAATGCACGCGTTGACTCGGACTGGTAAGCCTTGACCAGCTTGGCAGCCCAGGGCTGCTTCAGGTCGGCTTCGCGCACTGCCAAGATATTGACGTAAGGGCCGTCAGCGCGCTCCAGTGCAATCGCGTCTTTCTTGGGGTTCAGACCTGCAGAGATGGCAAAGTTGGTGTTGATGGCCGAGGCGTCCAAATCATCCAGCGAGCGGGGCAACTGCGCGGCATCCAGCTCAACAAAACGCAGCTTCTTGGGGTTCTCCACCACATCCAAAGGCGTGGCCTTCAAGCCTGCGTTGGGCTTGAGCTTGATCAGGCCTTGCTCTTGCAGCAGCAGCAGCACGCGGCCACCGTTGGTGGGGTCGTTCGGAATGCCGAACTTGGCGCCTTGCTTGAGCTCATCGAGCTTCTTGACCTTCTTGGAATACAAACCGATGGGGAAGTTGACGGTGTTGGCCAGCTTCACCAGCTTGTAGCCCCGGTCCTTGACCTGGGCATCCAGGTAGGGGCTGTGCTGGTAGCTGTTGACATGCAGCTCGCCAGAAGCCAGGGCGGCATTGGGCTGCACGTAATCGCTAAATTCAATGATTTGAATTTTCAAACCATCTTTTTCAGCCACTTGCTTGACGTGCTCCATGATCTGGGCGTGCGGGCCCGCAGTAACGCCTACCTTGATGGCATCTTGCGCATGTGCGCTGAAAGCACCGGCTGTCGCAACAGCCAGTGCAGCTTGGATAAAAAGACGTTTGTTCAGCATCTCAAACTCTCGAAAAAGGAGGAGTGCACTGTACTGCGACTTCCTTATATTTTTCGAGAATATATTCTTATTTTTATATAACTTTTGGAGATGATTGGCGTCTTCAGCGCCTATCAGATAGTGATCAGATATTGAAGTCGGAGGCGGAAGGCTTGGGCAGCGCCATCACACGGTAGGCCACCACATCCAGCGCGGGATAGCTGATGTCTTGGCGATCCGTCCAGACCTTGGGGGTGATGGGGCCCACCAAAGAGACAACATCGCCTTCCAGTAATTCGCGCAACTGGCTGCAGGGCACGGGGTCAAAAGCCACCACGTTCACAAACAGGCTGCTGGGGCCGTCGCCGGTGTTGGCACGCAAACCGCCATCGCCTACCGTAGCGCGCATGCGCGCCACCATGAAAGTTTTGCCAAAACGGTCAGTACGCTCGCTGGGGTCAGTGGTCAAACGTCCGGTAATCAAACCTTCAATCATTTGTCTCTTGCTCTTTGCTGCCTGTCTTCAGGCAAAAATAAAAATAAAAAACAAAAAGGGCTAACAGCGCGCTGTTAGCCCTTTTCTATATCAATGGTCGGCGTGGCGGGATTCGAACTCGCGACCCCTTGCACCCCATGCAAGTGCGCTACCAGGCTGCGCTACACGCCGACAAGACCTAGATTATATGCCGAAAAAACTGGCCTCTTTGGAGGTTTTCAAATCTTTTCGGTACTTGGCCAACGATGTCCACGCTTTGACGGTGCTAGGCACTTTCATTGTGAGGACAACAAGCGCGCAATTCTAGCGAACTTCGATGCCCCAGCATGGGATCAGGCATTCCTGGGCGGCTGGATGTGTATCAATGACTTGATATGGGGCATTGGAGCGCGCGCAGAGAGTTTCTACAATGAATCTGGCTAGCGCTCGAAGACCTCACCGTCGAATGTTTGTCCCCAACCACGCACCACGCGTAAAGGAGCACGATATGGCAATGATGAAAGCAGCAGCTTTTCTGGAGAAAGGGCGCATTGAGATTGTGCAAAAGCCCATCCCGGATGTCGGCCCCAATGATGCGTTGATTCGCATCACCACCACCACCATCTGCGGCACCGATGTGCACATCCTCAAAGGCGAATACCCTGTCGAAAAAGGTTTGACCGTGGGGCACGAGCCTGTGGGCGTGATCGAGAAGCTGGGTGGTGCCGTGCAAGGCTACCAAGAAGGGCAGCGCGTGATTGCTGGCGCTATCTGCCCCAACTTCAACAGTTACGCGGCGCAAGATGGCTACGCCAGCCAGGACGGCAGTTATCTGAGTGCGCGTGGCTTATGCGGCTGCCATGGCTACAAGGCGACCGCAGGCTGGCGCTTTGGCAATTTGATTGATGGCACCCAGGCCGAGTACGTGCTGGTGCCGGATGCACAGGCCAATCTGGCGCCCATCCCCGATGGGCTGACGGACGAGCAGGTGCTGATGTGCCCAGACATCATGTCCACCGGGTTTGCAGGTGCGGAAAATGCCAACATCAAAATTGGTGACACTGTTGTAGTGTTTGCCCAAGGGCCGATTGGGCTGTGCGCCACAGCGGGTGCGCGTCTGCTGGGGGCGACCACCATCATTGCCGTGGATGGAAATGACCACCGCCTGGGCATTGCCAAAAAAATGGGGGCCGACGTGACGCTGAACTTCCGCAATGTGGATGTGATCAGCGAGGTGCTCAAACTCACGGGCGGCAAGGGGGCTGACAGCTCGATTGAAGCGCTGGGCACGCAGGCAACGTTTGAGCAAGCCATGAAGGTGATCAAGCCCGGAGGTACGTTGTCGAGCCTGGGGGTGTATTCGGAAGATTTGAAGATTCCGCTCTCTGCCTTTGCTTCTGGCTTGGGCGACCACACCATCCGCACAGCGCTGTGCCCCGGAGGCAAAGAGCGCATGCGCCGGCTGATGAATGTGATTGAAGCCAATCGCTTGGACTTGGGCGTGATGGTCACGCACCAGCGCAAGCTTGACGATATCGCGGAAGCGTACGACCTGTTTGCGCACCAGCGTGATGGGGTGCTCAAAATCGCTATCAAGCCCTGAGCTGAAAAATTAGCGCACTAAAAAGCCACCTTTGCGGTGGCTTTTTTATCGGCGATGCCTGAGACAAATGCGGTGCAGCGGTGCAGCGGTGCAGCGGTGCAGCGGTGCTGCGTTGCTGCGTTGCCTCAGCACTGCTGGCAAATGGGGTAGCAGCGCTTAGATGTCTTCCAGCAAGGTGTAGGGCAGAGGCAGGATGGTCAAGGGCGAACCTGTGGCGCTACCGGCCATCAACGCCTCAGGCGCAGCACTGATTTGCATGCTGACGATGGCCTCCCAGCCGCCTTGGGGTGCAGGCGCGGCTTGCACCACGGTGCCGACGGCTTGCTCTGCATCGCTGGCAGCAAACACCTCTGTGCCAGCTTGTACCTCAGCCTCCGCATGGACGATGAAAGCGCGGCGCTTGAGGGTGCCGCGAAACTGGCTGCGTGCCACCACTTCCTGGCCGGGGTAGCAGCCTTTTTTGAAGTTCACGCCGCCAATCGATTCGTAGTTGAGCATCTGTGGCACAAAAAGCTCATAGACCGGTTGTGAAACCGTGGCCACGCCACTGGCCACTTCAGACCATAGCCACTGCGCGGCGGTCAATGTGGTGGCGGGTGCTGCCGAGCTGGCTGGGGCAATCCACAGTGCACGGGCTTGGCCAGCGGCAGGGTACAGGTGGACGACGTGGACATCACCTTCAGACTGCAAGGCCCACGGCGCTTGCTCGCTGTGCGGCACGGCGTTGCCGATCAGGCCCTGCAGGTGAAATTCGGCGCTGGCATCGCTGAGCTTTGCTTTGGCGCGCAGCACAAACATGGACAGGCGTTTGAGAGTCTGTGCCAGCAAGTCACGGCTGAGCACGAGCAAAATATCGTCATGCGCACGCTTGAAACCAATAAAGCTGGCTTGCATGCGGCCTTTGGCCGAGCAAAAAGCGGCCAAGCGTGCTTGGTGCAGATCAAGCAACGCAAAGTCATTGGTCAACTGGCCGTGCAAGAAGCTGGCAGCGTCATCGCCCTGTACGCGGATGACGCCCAGATGTGAAATGGGGGCAATGCCTTGGAGTGTCTGGGTCATGGGTGAATTATGATCCCCGCTCTTTATCAGAGGATGCAAAAGGTTGTGCGACGTTTTTTGATGGTGCTGTTATTTTTGGCTGCATTGGCCGCCCTGGCAGGTGGGGCTGCGGCATGGTGGCTGGGTCAGCCGCTGCGCATGTCTGCACAGACTCTGGAGCTGGAGATTGAGCCCGGCACTTCCCCGCGTGGCGTAGCGCAGGCCGTGGTGCAAGCGGGGGTGCAGACCGATGCCCGGCTGCTGTATTACTGGTTTCGCCTCTCCCAACAAGATCGCCAAATACGCGCTGGCAACTATGAGTTGACGGCAGGCACCACGCCGCGCAGCCTGTTGCAAAAGCTGGTGCGCGGTGAAGAAAGCTTGCGTGCCATCACGTTTGTGGAGGGGTGGACCTTCCGCCAGATGCGGGCCTTGATTGCCAAGGACGAATTCCTCAAGCACGACACGGTGTCCATGAGCGAAGCAGACATCATGGCGGCTTTGGGCAAACCCGGCGTTGCCGCTGAGGGCATGTTCTTCCCCGACACCTACACCTATGCCAAAGGCAGCAGCGAGCTGGCTGTGCTGCGCCGCGCTTTGCATGCCATGGAGCGCCGTTTGGACGAGATGTGGGAGCTGCGCAGTGCGGACACGCCACTGAAGTCGCCCTACGAGGCATTGATTTTGGCCAGCATCGTGGAAAAAGAAACCGGCCGCGCCAGTGACCGGGGGCAGATTGCGGGGGTGTTTGCCAATCGCTTGCGCGCAGGCATGCGGCTGCAAACCGACCCTTCGGTGATTTATGGCATGGGCGAGACCTTTGATGGCAACATTCGCCGCAAAGATCTGCTAACTGATACCCCGTGGAACACCTATACACGGGCGGGTTTGCCACCCACGCCGATTGCGATGCCCGGCAAAGCGTCTTTGCTGGCTGCGGTGCGCCCAGAGCCGACCAAAGCTTATTATTTTGTAGCGCGTGGCGATGGCAGCAGCCACTTCAGCCCGAATTTGGATGAGCACAACCGGGCGGTCAACCGCTACATCCGTGGCGGCAATTAGCGTGGTGCTTAACACCTTGGCCGTACACGGCAGAACTTGTAGATAGAGATTTTGTTTTGAAGCAGACACCCATGACCGGCTTGTTTATCAGCTTTGAAGGCATAGATGGCGCGGGCAAGTCCTCGCACATTGAAGCTTTGGCGCAAGCCTTTCGCGATGCTGGCCGCTCCGTGACCTTGACGCGTGAGCCGGGCGGCACGCCCTTGGCGGAGAAGCTGCGGCAATTGCTGCTGCACGATGCCATGGACCCCCTGACCGAAGCCTTGCTGGTGTTTGCTGCACGCCGCGACCATTTGGTGCAGGTGATTGAGCCTGCGCTGGCGCGTGCAGAGGTGGTGGTGAGTGATCGTTTTACCGACGCCACTTTTGCCTATCAAGGTGCGGGCCGTGGTTTTGACTGGAATAAGCTGCAAATACTAGAGCGTATGGCGCAGACTGGATGCGCGCTAGAGCCAGATTTCATGCGAGAACCTGATTTGACCATCTGGTTTGATTTGCCCGCCGCAGTGGCGGCGCAGCGACTGGCCACCGCGCGTGTGCCAGACCGTTTTGAGGCGCAGCCCCAAGAGTTTTTCGCTGCAGTGGCGGCTGGCTATGCACGTCGCTGTGAAGAGGCTCCCCAACGATTTGCACGCATCGATGCGCACCAGCCTCGTGAAGCGGTGTGGCAGCAAGTGGCCCTGGTGCTGCAGCAACGCGGCTATTTGCAGCAGGCCTCGGGGGCCGCAGCGTGAGCGCGTCCACTGGCCTGTTGGCCCCGTGGCTTGCGCAGCAGCGCCAGGCCTTGTTGGCCCAGCGCGGGCATGCGTGGTTGTTGCAAGGCCCGTCGGGCATGGGGCAGTTTGAGCTGGGCATGGCCATGGTGCGTGCGTGGTTGTGTGAGCAGCCCACGCAGCAGGGCGCTTGCGGCCACTGCGCCAGCTGCCACAGCATTGATGTGCATGCCCATGCGGATTTGTGTGTGCTGATGCCGGAGGTCGACATGCTGGAGCGTGGCTGGCCTTTGAGCGAGAAGGCACAGTCCGAGATTGACGATAAAAAACGCAAGCCCAGCAAAGAAATTCGGGTGGATGCCATGCGTGATGCCGTGGAATTCACCCAGCGCACCAGCGGCCGTGGGCGCGGCAAGGCGGTGCTGGTCTACCCGGCAGAGCAGATGAATGCCATCACGGCCAATGCCTTGCTCAAAACGCTGGAAGAGCCACCGGGGGACGTGCGTTTTATTTTGGCGACAGAAGCTGCACACCAGTTGTTGCCCACGATTCGCAGCCGTTGCTTGGCACACACCATGGCCTGGCCTGCAGAGCCCGAAATGTTGCAGTGGCTGCAGCAGCAAGGCCTGGCGGCAGAAGCTGCACAGGCTTGGCTCAGAGCGGCGGGGGGCAGACCGCTGGACGCCTTGGCGATGGCGCAAGCGGGCAAAGGGTTGGACGTCTTTCAGCGCTTGCCCAAAGCCGTGGCTGCCGGTGATGTGAGCATCTTTGCTGATATGGCGCAACCCGAAGTGGTGCAATGGTTGCAAAAGCTCTGCCACGACCTGATGTGCGTTGCCCAGGGCGGCGGGCCACGTTATTTTGCGGCCCAAGACCTCCCCCAAGCGCCTTCGGCAATGATCTTGGCACGCTGGGCCAAATCGCTCGCACAGGAAGCACGCACGGCGGAGCATCCATTTAATGCGGGTTTGATGACGGAGGCCCTTGTGGCACAGGCGCGCACAGTCCTACACTCCAAGCATTAAAGCGATTTACACGACATCCATGAGCACGCAGACGCCACCTCCTCGCCCCAGTGTTTTGCAACTGGCCCTCAAAGAAAAAGGGGCTTTGTACGCTGCCTACATTCCTTTGTTTGCTGAAGGCGGTATCTTTGTGGCGACGTCGCGCGAGTTCCGCCTGGGTGATGATGTGTATGTGCTGCTGACCCTGCCTGAAGACACGCAGCGCTACCCGATTGCGGGCAAGGTGGGCTGGGTGACGCCCGCCGGTGCAGGTGGCAATCGCACACAAGGTATTGGCGTGCGTTTTCCCAAGGACGAAAAGTCGCAGCAGCTCAAAGCCAAAATTGAGCAGATTTTGGGTACTGCGATTGCTTCGGAAAGACCCACGCAAACGCTGTAGGCCAGCCACGGTTTTCTTGCAATGCCGGCTTGGGGTGCACCAAGGCCGGCATTATTTTTGTACGATTGATTGCGAATGTTTACCGATTCCCACTGCCATTTGAACTTTCCGCAGCTGTCTGCCAATTTGCCCGCCATTCAAGAGGCCATGGCGCAGGCGCAGGTGACGCGCGCCATGGTCATCTCCTGCACGATGGAAGAATTTCCGGATGTGCATGCCTTGGCCCTGCGCTATGACAACCTGTGGTGCACGGTGGGGGTGCACCCCGATACCGAGCATATGACAGAGCCCAGCGTGCAAGACTTGGTAGAGCGTGCCGCACTGCCCCGCGTGGTGGGTATTGGTGAGACGGGCTTGGACTACTACGGCATGGAAGACCGCAAGGGGGGCCGCACCGTGGCCGATATGGAGTGGCAGCGTGAGCGCTTTCGCACCCACATTCGCGCAGCCCAGCAGTGCGGCAAGCCTTTGGTGATCCATACCCGCGCAGCGCACGAAGACACCATCCGCATTCTGAAAGAAGAGGGCGAAGACGGCAGCACAGGCAGTGCAGGCGGTGTGTTTCATTGCTTTACCGAAAGCATGGAAGTGGCCAAACAAGCACTGGACCTGGGTTTTTACATCTCGTTTTCTGGCATCGTGACGTTCAAGAGTGCCCAATACTTGCGCGATGTGGCCGCTTTTGTCCCCGCAGATCGCATCTTGATTGAAACGGACAGCCCGTATTTGGCACCCGTGCCTTACCGGGGCAAAATCAACAGTCCAGCCTATGTGCCCTTTGTGGCCCAGCAGGTGGCCCTGGTGCGGGGCATGACCATGGAAGCCGTGGCGCAGCTGACCAGCGAGAACTTTGACCGTTTGTTTAAAGAGGTGGTGAACGGATGAACCGACGAGTCCTGTTGCAGTCGCTGGGCATGGGTTTTTTCGCTGCCGCTGTATGGCCGCTGGCGCATGCAGATGTGGCTGCCGATTTGCAGACCGCCATCATTCGCGACAACTTCGTGCAGGTGCGCAAGTTGCTGCAGCAGGGCGTAGACCCCAATAGCGTGGATGAACGTGGTCGACCTGCGCTGGTGAAGGCCATGCAGCTGGAATCATTGCGGGTGGCGCAAGAGCTGATCAAAGCACCCGCTATCCATATCAATGCTGCCAGCCCGGCGGGGGAGACGGCGTTGATGCATGCCTGCATCAAAGGGCATATTGATGTGGTCAAGCAATTGCTGGCGCTGGGCGCACGCGTGAACCATCCGGGCTGGACACCGTTGCACTATGCCGCCAGTGCAGACACCGCGCACAGCACGGCCATTGCCCAGCTGCTGCTCGATCAGCATGCGTACATTGATGCCGAATCTCCCAACAAGAGCACACCACTGATGCTGGCGGCGCAATATGGATCACAAGCCATGGTTCAGCTGCTGCTGGACGCTGGCGCCGATGTGCAAGCACGCAACGAGTTGGGGCTGAGTGCAGTGGACTTTGCGCGCCGCTCAGACCGCGCCTTTATGGTGGAAATGCTGGAGCAAGCCTACCAGGCCACCCGCCGCTCCAAGGCCAGCTGGTAAGCGCCCAGCATGCGCTGCACGAAGGTGCAGGTTTGCGTGCAACTCATCGAGAAAAAAGTAGCGCCCAGCGCTTGCCTAAAGCCAGTTTCCAATACATTGTTAATTGGAAGCAGTTCTAAGCAAGCGCTGGGCGCTATGTTTTTTAAGGCTGGCTGCCTGTGTGTGCCTGCAGGCGTGCGTACAAGCCATGCATGGCCAGCAGCTCAGCGTGTGTGCCCTGCTCGGCAATGTGGCCACGCTCCATCACCACCACACGGTCCGCGTGCTCAATGGTGGACAGGCGGTGTGCAATTACCAAGGTGGTGCGGCCTTGCATCAGCGTTTGCAGTGCTTGCTGCACCAAGCGCTCGGATTCGGTGTCGAGTGCGGAAGTCGCTTCGTCCAAAATCAACACAGGCGCGTCCTTGTACAAGGCGCGTGCAATCGCCAAACGTTGGCGTTGGCCGCCAGAAAGCTCCACTGCGTTGTGGCCCACCTCGGTGTGAATGCCTTGCGGCATGAGGCGCACATGATCGGCGAGGTTGGCTGCTTCCAAGCTTGCCCACACGCGCGCTTCATCCACCTCGGCACCCAGGGCCACGTTCGCAGCCACGGTGTCGTTGAACATCACCACATCCTGGCTGACCATGGCAAATTGCTGGCGCAGATAGTTCAGATCCCAGTCCTGCAACGGCACACCATCCATGCAAATTTCACCGGATGTGGGATTGATAAAACGCGGCAGCAAGTTCACCAAGGTGGTCTTGCCTGCGCCCGATGGGCCGACCAAGGCGAGCACTTCACCGGGGTTCACCTGTAAGTTCACACCGTCCAGTGCGGGGGCCTTGTCATCGCCAAAAGACACGCTGAGGTTGCGCAACTCAATATGGCCTTGCACCTTGACGGGGCGCTGGGAGCCGCTTTGCTCTGCATCGCTGTCTTCCATCAAAGCCAAACCGCGCTCCAGTGCGGCAACGCCACGAGTGATAGGGTTGGCGACATCCGCCATGCGGCGTAGCGGGGCAATCAGCATCAGCATTGCGCTGATGAAGGCAACAAAGCTGCCAACCGTCACGTTTTCGCTGCGGCCTTGCCACAAGGCTATGCAAATCACCGCAGACAGTGCCACTGCAGCCATGAGCTGGGTAGTGGGGGTCATGGCTGCCGAGGCAATGGTGGACTTGATGTTGAGTTTGCGTAATTGGCGGCTCAAATCCCCAAAACGCGCAGCTTGTGCTTGCTGAGCGCCATGCAGTCGTACCACACGGTGTGCAAGTACATTTTCTTCGACCACATATGCCAATGCGTCGGTCGATTGCTGACTGCTCTTGGTGATGCGATACAAACGCTTTGACAGCGTTTTCATGATCCAGCCGACGGCCGGGACGATAAAGGCGACGACCAAAGTCAGCTGCCAATTCAGATACAGCAAGTAGCCCAGCAGTGCAATGAGCGTGAAACCATCGCGCGAAATGGCCAGGAAGGCTTGTACCAATTGGGTGGCGCCGGTTTGTACTTCGTAGACCACGGTGTTGGACAAGGCGCTTGCAGATTGTTTGGAAAACAAATCCATTCGAGCTACTTGTACGCGCTCAAAGAGATCTTTGCGCAGGCGCAGCATCCCTTCGTTGGCAATGCGAGAGAGCGCGTATTGCCCCGTAAACTGTGCAATGCCACGGATAAAAAATAAACCAATGATGAAAAGCGGAACCATCCACAGGTTCAGCGAGCCCTCAGTAAAACCATTGTCTAGCAGAGGTTGTAGCAAAGCCGGGATCAGAGGTTCTGTGATAGCGCCCACCAGCGTTGCCAGGATCGCCAAGCTCCATGCAAGACGCTGGTTGCCAAAGTAGGGCGCAACGCGCATCAAGCGCTGGCGTAAAGTAAGTTCTGTCGTGGCGGGGGCCGCCATGCGGATGTTTTTATCTGTGGTTTGCATGTGAGGTTGATTTTACGTGCCCGTATCAACCTCTGTTATACATATTGACACAGCGGCTATCCGGTCAGATGTGGAGAAGTGTGTGTAACATCCTAGGGCGTACCCGGAGCATCTTCTATCTTCCGGCACATATTGGCTGCGCATGAATACTGAACACCAATCCCAACTATCTTCTATCCAAGCGGCTTTGCCGTTTGCCTCCCGTCGTACTTTGCTCGCGGCCATGGCCGCCACACCGGTATTGCCCGCTTTGGCGCAATTTCGTGTGGAAGTCACAGGCGTTGGCCTTACCCAGCTTCCGATTGCTCTGCCCGCTTTTCGCGGCGAAGACGGCGCGCCCCAAAAGATTTCGCAGATTATTCGTGCAGACTTGGAGCGCAGCGGGCAGTTTCGCAACATTGATGCCGCTGGCGAGAAACTGGATGAAACCTCTCGTCCCGATATGGCGCTGTGGCGCCAGCGTGCTGCAGACGCACTGGTAACGGGCAGTGTCACACGCTTGGCGGATGGCCGCTTTGACGTGCGTTTTCGGTTGTGGGATGTGGTCAAGACCCAAGACCTTGGGGGGCAGGGGTTTGCCGTGGCTCCCGCAGATTTGCGTCTGGTGGCACACCGCATTGCGGACTTTGTCTACGAAAAACTCACGGGAGAACGCGGGATTTTCTCGACCCGGATTGCCTATGTAACCAAGGCCGGCAAGCGCTACGTGCTGTGGGTGGCCGACGCGGATGGTGAGAATGCGCAGTCTGCACTCTCGAGCACTGAGCCCATCATCTCGCCCGCTTGGTCCCCCAATGGTGGTGAGCTGGCTTATGTGTCGTTTGAAGCGCGCAAACCCGTGGTGTATGTGCACGAAGTGGCCAGTGGCCGCCGTCGTTTGGTTGCGAACTTCAAGGGCTCCAACAGTGCGCCGGCATGGTCGCCAGACGGAAACTCTTTGGCCGTGACCCTGACGCGCGATGGGCTTTCACAGCTCTACCGCATCAGCTCGCAAGGCGGTCAGCCCATGCGGTTGACACAAAGCAATGGCATTGATACCGAGCCCGCATTCTCTGCTGACGGCAAGACGATTTACTTTGTCAGCGACCGTGGTGGCTCGCCACAAATCTACAAAGTCTCTGCTTCGGGTGGCAATGCACAACGCGTGACCTTCTCGGGTAACTACAACATTTCACCTTCGGTGAGCCCCGACGGCCGCTGGCTGGCCTATATTTCCCGCGTGGGAGGGGGCTTCAAGCTGTACGTGATGGATCTGGAAACTGGTACGGCCACGGCTGTCACAGAGACCTCGGATGATGAAAGCCCCAGCTTTGCACCGAACAGTCGTTTGATTGCATATGCCACCAAGCAAGGTGGGCGTGAAGCACTGATGACGACAACTTTGGACGGCAAGATCAAAGCACGTCTGGCAGGACAAAGCGGCGAAATCCGAGAGCCCGACTGGGGTCCTTATCAAAAATATTAAATTTACGTAAACCTTTGTGAGCGGCTCGCGTTCTATTAGTGACCTAGCATACCTAGGCAAGGAGAATTTAATGATTACGTTTAAGCGTGTTTCTATCGCATTGTCTGTAGCTGCCTTGTTGGCTGGCTGCTCTTCTGGCGTTAAGCTGGATGAAAACTCCGCTGCTGCTAACGGTGGCGCTAACACTTCTGGCGCTGCCAGCGGTGTGGCTGGTGTGGACCTGACCGGTTCGCAAATCGACGCAGATGGTGGTCCCAAGGGTGTGGGCCGCGTGGTTTACTTTGACTTTGACAGCTTTGTGGTCAAGCCCGATGCCCAAGGTCTGGTGGACGCCAATGCGCGTTTCATCAAGGCTGATGCTTCGCGCAAGGTGACTGTCGAAGGTCACACCGACGAGCGTGGTGGCCGTGAATACAACTTGGCTTTGGGCCAAAAGCGTGCTGAAGCTGTTCGCCGCTCTTTGACTCTGCTGGGTGTGAGCGACAACCAGGTAGAAGCGGTGAGCTTTGGTGAAGAAAAGCCTGCTGCTGCTGGCAGCAACGAAGCTGCATACTCGCAGAACCGTCGCGCTGAAATCTCTTACCGTTAAAGCATGAACGTTCGCAATGGAATTTTGCGGATGAGCTGCCGTGCATTGGCTGTCGCAGGCCTGTGCGCGGCATTTGTTCATCCTGCACACGCCTTTTTGGAAGATGCGGAAGCCCGCCGCGCTATTTTGGAGCTGCGTCAACGCTTTGACAGCAGTGCTGGAGAAGCGGCTCAAATGCGCCGCAGCATGTTGGATTTGCAAGCGCAAATTGAAACCATGCGCCGTGAAATGGCACAGTTGACCGGCGCGAAGGAGCAGTTGGAGCGAGAGGTCGCTGAACTGCAGCGTCGCCAAAAAGATTTGGCAGCAGGCATGGACGACCGCCTGCGCAAGTTTGAACCTGCACAGGTGCAGGTAGATGGCTTGGAGTTTGTTGCAGATCCTGCGGAAAAGCGTGATTACGAAGCTGCGCTGGAGAAATTCCGCGCAGGTGACTTCGCAGAGGCTCGCAAGGAATTTGCGAACTTTGTGAACACGTATCCAAACAGTGGCTATATGCCTTCTGCGCGCTTTTGGCTGGGTAACACGCAATACGCAGGTCGTGACTATAAAGAAGCGATAGCCAATTTCCGCTCCATGCTCAAGGCTGCACCGCAGCATGCACGCGCTGCAGATGCATCACTTTCTATTGCGAACTGTCAGCTTGAATTGAAGGACACCAAGGGTGCAGTCAAAACGCTGCAAGATTTGGTGAAGGCCTATCCGGGAACGGAGGCCGCAACGACGGCGAAAGATCGCCTACAACGTTTGAAGTAATGACCTCTACTGAGAATGTCAGCAACGCCATCGTCGGCTCTGCCAGCGATGGTTTTTTTATGGACGTGGATTTGCAGCGTCGCTTTGGTGGGTTGGAGCGCTTGTATGGCGTAGAAGGGGCAGCACGTATTCGTGCTGCTCATGTGGCCGTGGTCGGGATCGGCGGCGTAGGGTCTTGGAGTGCAGAGGCTTTGGCGCGCAGCGGCGTAGGCACCTTGACCCTGATTGATTTGGACAATGTGGCTGAATCCAATATCAATCGACAAATTCACGCACTTACAGATACGGTAGGCAAGGCCAAGGTCGATGCTATGCGTCAGCGCATCTCGCAGATCAACCCCGCATGCATAGTTCACTGTATTGAGGACTTTGTGGATCCAGAAAATTGGCCCAAGATTCTCCCCGCTGGTGTGGATGCTGTGATTGATGCATGTGATCAAGTCAAGGCCAAGCTGTCAATGGCACAGTGGGCACGTCGTAATAGACGCTTATTTATCGCTGTGGGAGCCGCGGGTGGCAAGCGTTTTGCGCACAAAGTTGAAGTGAATGATTTATCGCAGACAACACATGATCCACTTCTGGCGCAGTTGCGCTATCGGCTGCGCAAAGAATTTAATGCGCCCAAAGAAGGTAAGAAGATTGGGGTGACTACTGTATTTAGCCGGGAAGCGGTGTCGCAGCCTGATGCTTCATGTCAGTTAAAAAACAGCGATGGCGGTTTGAATTGTAGCGGATACGGCTCTAGTGTCGCTGTGACAGCTACCTTTGGGCACTGTGCCGCAGGTTGGGTTCTGGATCAAATTGCGAGTAACTCGAAAAAATAGCACGTTTTGCTAAAAACGCAAAAAAATCGATGCTACAATTCATGCATTCGCTAGTTAGATACATTCTTTAGCTAGCAGGTTGGGTCTTTAGCTCAGTCGGTAGAGCAGCGGACTTTTAATCCGTTGGTCGCGAGTTCGAATCTCGCAGGACCCACCAAAGAATTCAAGGACTTAGGTTAACGCCTAAGTCCTTTTTTCGTTTCTGGTGTCAACCAAGTGTCAACGCAGACAACGGGTTGAGCTTGACAACCTCTTGCAGGTGGTCGGGTGCTAAGTGGGCGTAGCGCATCGTCATGGTCAGATTGGCATGACCCAGGCTGCGCTGGAGCACCAAGATGTTGCCGCCATTCATCATGAAGTGCGACGCGAACGTGTGCCGCAATACGTGGGTAAGCTGCCCGTTCTGAAGTTTGATGCCTGAGCGTTCGATTGCATCACGAAATGCCGAGTAGCAGGGAGCAAACAGGCGTTGGCCTGTCTCAGCTTTGATGTGGTGTGATCGGAGCTCCTGGGCCAACTCAGTGTTAACGGGAATCGAGCGGATCTTCCCGGATTTGGTGCCTGCAAACTGAATCTGGTCGTTGAGTATGTGGCGTGCTTCCAGACTTTCAGCTTCGCTCCACCGTGCACCGGTTGCCAAGCAGACTTTTGTAACCATAGCTGCATGGCGGTTCTTTCCTTTCTGCAGCTCCGATAAAAGATCATGAATCTGATCAGATGTCAGGTATGACAGCTCGCATTCCTGCACTTTTGTTGATTTCCACGCAGAAC
>NZ_DLTI01000018.1:0-25085 GCF_002501455.1 Comamonas sp. UBA7840
GGTTTAAGGGGGGATTACCCCAAGTCACGTACACCTAAGGCCAGTTTGCAGTAGTCATATACCCACTACTTTCTAGCCAAGCATGCTTGAGTAAGCCCTTTGGGCATTCGCCCTCAACTGCACGAAGGCTTCAGGGAGGATCTCCCCAAACGCAATAACCATTAATTAAGTATGGTTTCTTGTTCGAACGGAAATAGGTGGCTTCGAACCCTCTGCAAAATTCTGGGCGATTCAGTTCAAGGGATGAGCGATAGAGTGTGAGCCAATTTTAAGAACAGCGTATATACTTAATCCATGCGCTAGTTTTGTTGTTCGTCCACCCTAGTGTATGTCTGACCCCCATTACAGCCCCTTGGCATTGGGTAGTTCCCTTCTTTGAAGCGCGTGACGGTCACACCTCTCCACGGCGAATTCTTGCAGGCTTTGCATACTCTGCTTGCACATTCACTGCCCTCTTCAGGGTTCCATTTCTACTTTGACGATAGCAGTGCACTTTCTGCTGGGTGGCGTCGCCAATACATTCCATGCTGCAACAAAAAATCAAAGAGCAGGTAGGCAACTACGTTGTTACACCATTAAGCCGCCTTGGCGAGTCAGGCCAGTTTGCCTCTTTCGTGTCTATTCGTCGCGGCGTTTATGACCGCATTTTCCGTTTTATCCCTCAGTTTGCCATCGAAACACTGGCAAATAGTTACGCCTTAGCGCAGGCACGTACCATGGTGCTGTCAAACCAATTGAACTGAACGCAAGCACCTGACGTTCGTTTTATTTTCACTTTCCTAGGAGACTCATGTCAAAAGAAGAACTTATCGAAATGCAAGGTCGCGTTGAAGAAGTTTTGCCTGATACACGCTTTCGTGTGGTGCTTGAAAACGGGCACCAGTTGATTGCTTACTCGGGAGGCAAGATGCGCAAGCACCGCATTCGTGTTCTGGCAGGCGACAAGGTCACCATCGAGATGTCTCCTTATGATCTGAACAAAGGTCGAGTCACGTTCCGCCACCTTGAAACGCGTTCCGGCGGCGGTGCTGCTCCGAGACGTCGCCCCAACTAAACCGTCGTTGCCTTAGCTGGTAATTTCAATTTTTGGGAACGCACACTATGCAAAACAAGCTTTACGTCAGCAACCTCGCTTTTTCGCTTGACAGCGATGCATTGCGCAAGCTCTTCACAAATTACGGCACTGTGACTTCATCTCAGGTCATTTTGGATCGTGATACTGGTCGCTCACGCGGTTTTGCATTTGTAGAAATGTCCACGCCAGAAGCTGCCGCCGCTGCAGTAGAGGGTTTGAATGGCCAGCCTACAGAAGGCCGCTCTTTGAATGTAGCCATCGCTCGCGAGCGTAACTAAACAGCCGTGCCGAATTTCGGTTTAACCCTCTGTCTGTGCGAATGGGTAGGGGGTTTCTGTTTTACGTTGTCTGATTCGCATCGGCGCCAGTGGTAGTTCAACACTGAGAAGATTGAGCTATGAACACTAAAGCTACCCGTTTTACTCCCGAGGTTCGTGAACGCGCTGTGGGTTCGTGTTATCAACTCCGACCACGGATGAGCGAGAACGGCTTAAACAGCTTGGGCAAGCGAACAAAAATAAGACATGTTCAAAGCTGCGAGAGCGCTTTCGCACAGGCGGAACTGGGCACCCGCATCAGGTTGCTGGAATCCATAGGTCATATGCCGCTAGCGCAAGCAGAGGCAAACTACCGGTGGCAACTTGCCAAGCCCGCACAGACTGACGCCTGCACTACAACAAACTAGCCTCCACGGAACCCAGTGCGATTAACGGTGCGCCGCATGATCGAAGCAGCGAGAGACGCAATTCCGTGAGGCAAGCAGCTATCTAGGAAAAGCTGGGCGATTCAGCTGCGTATGCGCATCTGTAAGTAGAAGTTAATTGAAATCTAATGACTTGTTTGCCATCCACGGGCAAGCTTTGAGGTCGGCGCTTGCGTGGAAGGTGGCCTCTGGCTACTAAAATGCGCCAAGGCACGAACGGTGCCTCGTTTTTTTTGTGGAATAACCACTAAGGACTCTACTGTGCAGATTGCTGCTTCTATCTTTAAGGCATACGACATTCGCGGGGTGGTACCCTCCACCTTGACGGAAGCGGTAGCGCGCAGCATTGGCCGTGCTTTTGGGATGGCTGCGCTGGCTGAAGGCGAGCGTGTTGTGGCGGTAGGAAGAGATGGCCGCCTATCGGGCCCAGCCTTAAGCCAAGCTTTGATGGCCGGGCTGGTAGATGTGGGTTTGGAAGTGATTGATGTGGGGATGTGTACCACCCCCATGCTGTATTTCGCAGCCTGCACCTTGTGCAAGAGCGGCATCATGGTCACTGGCAGCCATAACCCGAAGGACTACAACGGCTTCAAAATGGTTCTGGCGGGACGTGCGATCAATGGGCCTGAAATTCAGGCGCTACGCCAGACGATTGAAGCGGAAAACTGGCTTTTGCAACCGGGGGGCTGCATTCGCCATGCGGATGTGCTGGCAGATTACACCGCGCGCATCGTGGGGGATGTGAAGCTGGCACGCCCTGTGAAAATTGTGGTGGACTGCGGTAATGGTGTTGCTGGCGCGACTGCGCCTGCCATTTTTAGGGCCCTGGGCTGCGAAGTGCTGGAATTTTTCTCGGAGGTGGATGGCAATTTCCCAAACCACCACCCTGACCCTAGCAAGCCAGAGAATTTGCGCGATGTTGTCAAAGCCCTGCAAGAGACCGATGCAGAGCTGGGCTTGGCGTTTGATGGCGACGGTGACCGTTTGGGTATTGTGACCAAAGATGGTCAGACCATTTACCCAGATCGCCAGATGATGCTGTTTGCCAAAGATGTGCTCTCGCGCGTACCTGGCGGCACGATTTTGTTTGACGTGAAATGCACACAACGCTTGGCGCCTGCGATTCGAGAGGCGGGTGGCGTGCCTGAAATGTACAAAACCGGGCACTCGCTGGTGAAAGCGCGGATGAAAGAGCTTGACTCTCCATTGGGTGGAGAAATGAGTGGTCATATTTTCTTTAAGGAGCGCTGGTATGGCTTTGATGACGGTACCTACGCAGGCTGCCGTTTGCTGGAAATTGTGAGTCGAGCGTCAGATCCCAGCGCTGTGTTGAATGCACTGCCCACCAGCTTTTCTACGCCAGAGTTGAACGTGGCCTGCGCAGAAGGCGAGCCCCATGCGCTGACTGCCCAGCTGCAAGCGCTGGCGCCAGAGGTGTTGGATGCCACCAGTGCACAAATCAGCACGATTGATGGCCTGCGCGTGGACTGGTCGGATGGTTTTGGTTTGATTCGTGCCAGCAATACGACGCCAGTATTGGTCTTGCGTTTTGAGGGGCATACAGAGGCAGCTTTGCATCGCATCGAGGCCCAGATGCTGGCTTTGCTTGAGCGTGTGAAGCCTGGTGCCCGAGTGGGTAGTGCGGCGCACTAGTTTCACCGCAAAACAACAGCAAAAGAAGCACACAGCATGAATTGGAGTTTGGCTGCTTATTCCGCACTGGCGTGGGCTGCTCAGCCTATGCTCAAGCGCAAGCTGCGCCGTCGTGCGCAAGCTGAGCCGGGCTACGCACAAGCAGTGCCTGAGCGTTTTGGTTGTTACAGCCCAAAAGACTTGGGGTGTGACTGCAAAGGACAGTGGGTATGGGTGCATGCCGTGTCATTGGGCGAGACACGTGCGGCTGCCTTGCTGATCAAAGAGCTGCGCATCGCCCTGCCAGGGATGCGATTGCTGCTCACGAACGGCACGGCCACCGGTCGCGCAGAAGGCAGCAAGCTGCTGCAGCCCGGCGATTTGCAAGTGTGGCAGCCGTGGGACAGTCGCAAAGCGGTTCGGCGTTTTGTGCACCAATTCCAGCCTGCAGTGGGTGTGCTGATGGAAACCGAGGTCTGGCCCAACCTGGTCATGGCTTGTCACCAAGCCAAAGTGCCTTTGGTGCTGGCGAATGCGCGGCTGAACACCAAGTCGCAAACAGGGGCGCAGCGCTGGCCGTCTTTGTTTTTACCGGTTTACAGCGCTTTGCATGCTGTGTGGGCGCAAACCGAAGAGGATGCCCAGCGCCTGCGCAGCCTGGGTGCGCCCGTGCAAGCCGTGTTGGGCAATCTGAAATTTGATGTGCAGCCCGATAGCGCGCTGGGCGCACAAGGCGCAGCGTGGCGGGCAGCCAGCAGCAAGCCCATCGTGATTGTGGCCAGCTCTCGTGAAGGCGAGGAAGCGCAGTGGCTTGCGCAGTGGGTAGGGCGCAAGTTTCATGGCGTTGCCGGGCAGTGCCAGTGGCTGATCGTGCCGCGCCATCCCCAGCGGTTTGATGCAGTCCACGCCCTGCTGGAGCAGGCGGGGTTGCGAGTGTCTCGCCGCAGCCAGTGGGGGGATGGCCCGCCGCCTGCCGATGTGGAGGTGTGGCTTGGCGATAGCGTGGGCGAGATGCCCGCGTATTACGCAGCTGCCGACATTGGTTTGCTGGGCGGGAGCTTTGAGCCTTTGGGTGGGCAAAACCTGATTGAAGCCGCGGCATGCGGCTGCCCGATGGTGTTGGGGCCGCACACTTTTAATTTTGCGCAGGCATCACAAACGGCTTGCGAGGTGGGGGCTGCTTTTCGGGTGCTGGATATGGAGCAAGGTGTGCAGCTGGCCACCGCCTTGGCTCGAGATGCCGAAGGCTTGGCACGGGCCCGGCAGGCTGCGCTGGCGTTTGCACAATCGCACCGAGGAGCTGCACAAGCCACGGCGAAGGCAATTGCGGCGATCGTGCAGCAGGCACAAAGTGATCGCTAAGAATCTAATAATATGTGAGCTACAAGCGTTTGCTGTGCCTGCGTTTCATGCCAATTTGGCTTGAAAATCTGGGCCTGTCCATGGTTTTATGCACAACACCCACGATCCCCAAGTTTTGCCGATTCGCGATGGCGTCAAGCCCAGTTGCGTGGTGCTGCCCAGCGCAGGGCAAGGCGTACAAGGCAGTTGTTTGGATTTTTTGGCGCAGCGCTTGCCTGCGGTATCACGGACAGAGTGGCAGGCACGCATGGCGCGCGGTGAGGTGGTGGACGAGTTGGCGCGTCCTGTGCAGGCTGATACGCCGTTGTTGCACGGTTTGCGCATTTACTACTACCGCGCGGTAGAGCAAGAGCCGGACATACCGTTTGAAGCGGAAATTCTGTTTCAGGACGAACACATTGTGGTGGTCGACAAGCCCCATTTTCTGCCGGTCACGCCCGGTGGCAGATATCTGCAAAACACCTTGCTGGTTCGTTTGAAAAACCAGTTGGGCTTGCCCGATTTATCGCCCGTGCACCGGATTGATCGTGACACGGCGGGTTTGGTGCTATTTGCTATCCATAAGCACGAGCGCGGCGCTTACCAAGCACTTTTCAGAGCGCGCAGCGTGCACAAGGTGTACGAAGCTATTGCGCCGTGGAACCCTGCGATTGAATTTCCCCGGGAGCATGCCAGTCGCATGACTGAGAGCAGCCACTTCATCCGGATGCAAGAAGTGGATGGCCCGCCAAACAGCTTGACGCGCATGCAAGTGCGAGAGCACAACGCCCGCTGGGCGCGCTATCTGCTAGAGCCTGTGAGCGGTAAACGCCACCAACTGCGCGTGCACATGGCAGCGCTCGGGCTGGGCTTGAAGGGGGATGGGCTGTATCCGGTGGTGGATGATGCACCCGAGGGTGATTTTTCACGGCCACTCTTGTTGCTGGCGCAAAGCTTGGCCTTTCAAGACCCCATCACGGGTGCGCAGCGCCGTTTTGTCTCGCGCCGCAGCCTGGGCGCTTTGCCGACCAATTAAAGCGTTGATGCGCTGTGCGCACGTGCACTGGCCAGCAGCGGTGGGCGTGATTTCGTATCTCCCGCGCTAAGCAGTGCATGAAACCTATAATCTCAGACTATTTTCGTGCTGCGCCGTTTGCGCACAAAGACAACACATCTCCATGAGCACACCCAAATTCTCCGTTGCGGACATCCGCAAGACGTTCCTGGACTTTTTTGCCTCCAAGGGCCACACCATTGTGGAATCCAGCCCTTTGGTGCCCGGTAACGACCCCACTTTGATGTTCACCAACTCGGGCATGGTCCAGTTCAAGGACGTGTTCTTGGGGACCGACAAGCGCCCGTACAACCGTGCGACTTCGGTGCAAACCTGCCTGCGCGCAGGCGGTAAGCACAACGATTTGGAGAATGTGGGTTACACCGCGCGCCACCACACTTTCTTTGAAATGCTGGGCAATTGGTCGTTTGGTGACTACTTCAAGCGCGAATCGCTGAAGTGGGCGTGGGAGCTGCTGACCGAGGTGTACAAGTTGCCCGCGGACAAGCTGTTGGCCACCGTGTACGCCGAAGACGATGAGGCGTACGAGATCTGGACCAAGGAAATCGGCCTGCCCCCAGAGCGCGTGATCCGTATTGGCGACAACAAAGGCGGGCGCTACAAGTCCGACAACTTCTGGATGATGGCCGACACCGGCCCTTGCGGCCCTTGCTCGGAAATTTTCTATGACCACGGCGCGCACATTGCCGGTGGCCCTCCCGGTTCGCCCGATGAAGATGGCGACCGTTTCATCGAAATCTGGAACAACGTGTTCATGCAGTTCGACATGGACGAGCAGGGCAACGTCACGCCGCTGCCCGCACCGTGTGTGGATACGGGCATGGGCCTGGAGCGCCTGGCGGCCATCTTGCAGCATGTGCACAGCAACTACGAGATCGACCTGTTCCAAAACCTGATCAAGGCTGCGGGCCGCGAAACCCACACCGCCGATCTGGACAACCCTTCGCTGAAGGTGATTGCCGACCACATCCGCGCTACCGCGTTCTTGGTGGCGGATGGCGTGATTCCTTCCAACGAAGGCCGTGGTTACGTGCAGCGCCGCATCGTGCGTCGCGCCATCCGCCATGGGTACAAGCTGGGCCAAAAGACCCCGTTCTTCCACAAACTGGTCAAAGACTTGGTGGCCGTGATGGGCGACGCCTATCCCAAGATTCGTGAGCAAGAAGCCCGCATCACCGAAGTGCTGCGCGTGGAAGAAGAGCGCTTCTTTGAAACGCTGGCCCACGGTATGGACATTCTGGACAGCGCATTGGCTGGTGATGCCAAAGTGCTGCCGGGTGATGTGGCGTTCAAGTTGCACGATACATATGGCTTCCCCTTGGATTTGTCCAACGACGTTTGCCGTGAGCGCGGCGTCACGGTCGATGAGGCTGGCTTTGCCGCTGCGATGGAGCAGCAAAAGAACCAGGCCCGCGCTGCTGGCAAGTTCAAAATGGACCGTGCGCTGGAGTACACCGGCGTTGCCAATACCTTCACCGGTTACGAAAAACTGTCGGAATCCGCAAAAATCGTAGCGCTTTACGCGCAAGGCACGCCTGTTTCAGAGCTGAAGGCTGGCCAAAGTGGCGTGGTGGTTACGGATGCCACCCCTTTTTATGCAGAGTCCGGCGGTCAGGTGGGCGACCAAGGCGTGATCAGCGCTGGCGCCAACCGCTTTGTGGTGGAAGACACCCAGAAGATCAAGGCCGACGTCTTTGGTCACCACGGCGTGCTGGAGTCCGGCAGCCTGAAGGTGGGTGATGCGGTGCAGGCTGAGGTGGACACCCAGCTGCGCGCAGCCACCATGCGCAATCACTCGGTCACGCACATCATGCACAAGGCCCTGCGCGAAGTGCTGGGCGCCCACGTGCAGCAAAAGGGCTCGCTGGTCAATGCGGAGCGCACTCGCTTTGACTTCACGCATAACGCCCCTGTGACTGCCGAGCAAATCCGCGAGATTGAGCAGCGTGTGAACCAGGAGATTCTGGCTAACACCGCCACCGATGCCCGCGTGATGGATATCGAAGCGGCCAAGGCCACCGGCGCCATGATGCTGTTTGGCGAGAAGTACGGTGAAACCGTGCGCGTGCTGGACATTGGTACCAGCCGTGAGCTGTGTGGCGGCACCCACGTGCACCGCACCGGTGACATCGGTCTGTTCAAGGTCGTGGGCGAATCCGGTGTGGCCGCTGGCGTGCGTCGTATCGAAGCCATCACCGGCGAGAACGCACTGGCCTATCTGCAGTCGCTGGAATCTACGGTGGGCGAAGCTGCAGCAGCCTTCAAAGCCCCGACGGCAGAGCTGAACACCCGTATTGGCGGTGCATTGGAGCAGATCAAGGCGCTGGAAAAAGAAATTGCGGCGCTCAAAGGCAAACTCGCTTCCAGCCAGGGCGATGAATTGCTGGCCCAGGCAGCTGACGTCAATGGCGTGAAGGTGCTGGCAGCGAAGCTGGAAGGCGCCGATGCCAAGACCCTGCGCGACACCATGGACAAGCTCAAAGACAAGCTGGGCGCGGCCGTGATCGTGCTGGCGGCAGTGGACGGCGACAAGGTGCAGTTGGCCGCAGGCGTGACCAAAGCCGAGACCGCCAAGGTCAAAGCCGGTGAGTTGGTGAACTTTGTGGCCCAGCAAGTGGGTGGCAAGGGCGGCGGCAAGCCGGACATGGCCATGGCTGGTGGCACCGATGCGGCGGCTGTGCCCGCTGCACTGGTCAGCGTTCAAGCTTGGGTGGCTGAGCGTATTTGAGCCTGATGCACAGGTAAAAAGCCAGAAGTAGCTCTTCTGGCTTTTTTTGTGCAAATTTGACATTGCCTGCAACACTGATTCGTAGCAGGCCTGTGTCAAGATCCTTTCCCTACCATCGTTCATTCCGCGCTACGGTTGTGCACATACTCGTATTTACATCGCTGCAAACGGCTGTCGGCAAATTGAGGCTTGCCTGCGCGCTGCGTGCCGGGGCGGTTGCTGCATGCATGCTGGTGGCTGGCATGCCAACGTTTGCGCAATCTGTGGTGTTTTTGAATCCGGGTAAGTCCAATGAAGCGTACTGGCGCTCCAGCGCGCAGGCGATGCAAAAAGCCGCTGATAGCTTGGGCATGCAGCTGCGCGTGCTGTATGCGCAGCGCAACCGCTTGGAGCCCGTCGCCATGGCCCAAAAATTGGCGAATTTGCCAAAGAGCGAGCGCCCCGATTACGTTGTTTTTTCGAATGACTACAGCACGGCCCCCAGCATCTTGAAAGCGCTGGAGGGGTCTGGAATCCAAGCCTTTATGGCGTTCAGCGGCATTCAGGAGGAGCTGCGGCCTCAAGTGGGTGTGCCGCGCGGCAAGTTTCCTTTTTGGCTCGGCAGCCTGGAGCCCAATGCAGAAGATGCGGGCTATCTGACGGCCCAAGCTTTGATTCAAAAAGCATTGAAAATGCCCGCGCTGCGGGATACGCAAGGTAAGTTGCAGATGGTGGCGATTGCGGGAGACCGCTCGACCCCTGCTTCCATCGCTCGTAACCAGGGCATGCGCAAAGCGGTGCGCGAAGCGCAGGGGATGGTCGTGCTGCGGCAAGAAGTTTATGGCGAATGGCGCCAAGACAAGGCCAGAGATCAGGCGCTGGGGCTTTTTCAGCGTTACCCGGAGGTGCGTTTGTTCTGGGCTGGGAATGATTTGATGGCGTTTGGTGCCATGGATGCATGGCGCCAGCAAGGCGGTTTGCCGGGGACGGATGCATTATTTAGCGGCATCAATACTTCCGAGCAGGCATTTGATTGGCTGCGCAAAGGGCAATTGACGGCGTTGGCAGGGGGGCACTTCATGGCGGGAGCATGGGCCATGGTGATGCTGTATGACCACTACCGTGGCGTCGATTTCTTGGATGAGGGGCTGGAGCTGCGGCGCAATATGTTTGAGTTGTTCGATGCGCGCAATAGCCAGCAGTTTGAGCAGCATTTTTCGCAAACGGCAGTGAGACTGGACTTTCGTGCATTCAGCAAGCACCTGAATCCGCACCTCAGACGCTACCAGTTTGAGCTCGCGCGGCTGCTGCGCTAAGCTCGCTTATCTATGGCACACCAGAATTCTGAGTTTCGATCGATTGCTACGTTGATGCTTCAGCGCATTATTGCGCTGTCACTGGTCTGCCTGGTTGGTATTGGTGGTTTTCAAGTTTGGCTGGATCGGCAAAAGCAAGAGAAGCAGTTTTTCAACACCATGTCGCTGATCGTGGAAACCAGCAGCCGAGCGATTGCTTACGCTGTCTGGGACATCGATCGAGAGGTGTTGCATAACCATGTGCAGCGGTTGACAGAAATCGAAGCTGTGGGCTTTGTACGTCTTACGCTGACCGTCACAGGTGAAATGATTACTGCGGGGAGTACGGGGATTGGCAAGGATGTACCGTCTTACCAGGCCGTGATTTATTCGCCCGACTACAAAAACCAGTCATTAGGAACGATTGAGGTATGGGCAGATCGTGCCTACCACCGCAATTTGTTGTGGGAATCGCAAAAACACGTGATTCCTGGATATCTGATTTTTACGGTGTTGATGTGCTTCATGGTCGCATGGGTCATGCAGCACGATTTGGGAATTCCGCTGCGCCAAATTGCAGATTTTGTACGCAACCTCAAGCCCGAAGAGCTCAACCAGCCGCTCGAACTTCGTCGTCCGGATCGCCAGCGGGCCGATGAGATAGATATGGTGATGCAAGGCTTTCAACACCTGCAAACTGCGCTGGATCGCCATATCAAAGATCTGGATGGCTTGGTCAAAGAACGTACGGCAGAGCTGTCGACCATGGTGGATGAGGTCAAAAGACTATCGCAACTGGATGCCTTGACCGGGGCGTACAACCGCAGAGCGATGGAGATGCGCTTGCCCTTGGAGATTGAGCGCTGTATGCGGTATGGGCGCCCTTTGTCGGTGATCTTTACGGATATTGACCGCTTCAAGCGCATCAATGACCAGCATGGACATGCAGTGGGCGATGAAGTGCTCAAGGATGTAGCGAAACGCTTGCAAGAAGGCTTGCGTGCGAACATTGACTGGATGGTGCGCTTTGGTGGCGAAGAGTTTGTGATCTTTATGCCAGAGACGGCGTTGCGCTCTGCAACCGAGATTGCGGAACGGCTGGCGGATGTGGTGCGCAGAACGCCTTGGCAGATGGGAGATCTGGTGTTGCCGTTGACTTGCAGCTTTGGCGTGACGCAATACCAGCCAGGTGACACGATGGATAGCTTGCTAGAGCGTGCGGATGAGTTGCTCTACAAAGCCAAGCGTGATGGCCGTGACTGCGTGCGTGCTTCGCTAGCGAGTGAAGCAGAGAGCTCCGCAAATTACGCCAGTTGATTGTGCGGGGCGGCGTGATGCCTGGTGTCAGAACAGCTCGACATCGTCGTGCGAGACTTGCGCGTTGTGCAGCAAACCTTGGTCTTGCAGTTGCTCAAAATGGCAAACTTGGTTGCGGCCATTTTCTTTTGCGTAATACAGCGCTTGGTCCGCTTGGCCCAAAATTTCTACGGGCGAGCACAGCTTGGCACCGGCAAAGCCCACACTGACCGTTACACGGCCAATTTGCGGAAAGTTGTGACTGGCCACCATGGCTCTGAAGGCTTCTAAGGAGGCGTGGGCTTTGGCTTTGTGCGCAGCAGGCATGAGCACAACAAACTCTTCCCCACCGAAGCGGAAAATGCGGTGCTGGGCGCTGAATGCGCTGCGTAGCAAGTTGGCCACCAGAATCAAGACTTCATCACCAAAAAGGTGACCAAAACGGTCGTTGACCAGCTTGAAGTGATCAATATCAATCACTGCAAGCCAAGGCATTTCATCACTGTGATCGGCTTGGGCCGCAGTGGCAAAGCGCAGCAGGTGTTCGTCAAAGGTTTTGCGGTTGAGCAAGCCGGTCAGCGCATCGCGCTCGCTGTAATCCAGCAGGCTTTGGTAGTTCTGGTAGACGCTGAAGATGCCGGTGATGACGTCCAGACTGTGCGGGGTGAATGGCTCGGATTGGGTCACCTCCAGGCACACGCGCGCTTTTTCATGCATCCACACGGGCAGCCAGATGACGTGCTGATCTGCGCGCGCGCTGTGCTGCAAGTGCTGCTTTTGCTGCGTGATGCAGGTGTGCAGATGCAGCATGTTGCGCAAAGGCAGGCGTTTGGTGTCGCTGACGACGTCTTGCGTGGAGGAAACCAGCTGGCCGTCTTGCAGCCAAGTTCTGGCGCGCACCCAATGACCGCTGTCCATCTCTACAAGTTCCAACGCCCGAACATTGGTTACCCCGGGCAACTGCATAAACGTCGAGAGCACGGACAGTTCCAAACGCAAGTGGTCGCGCTGGCCGGTCATCTGAACCAAATTTTGCAGAATGTGCATGAAGTTCGGGAGTGGGGTACTTGGGGGCAGGGGCACTAGCGCTTGGTGAAAACCAAGTCCCAAACGCCATGACCCAGCCGCAAACCGCGGTTTTCAAACTTGGTCAAAGGGCGGTAGTCAGGCTTGGCTGCATAGGCCGGGGCGGTGTTGGCCAATTGAGGCTCTGCACCCAGCACTTCCAGCATTTGCACGGCGTAGGGTTCCCAGTCGGTGGCGCAGTGGAAATAACCACCCGCTTTCAAGCGGCTGGCCAGCTTGGCAACCAAAGGGCCTTGGATGAGACGGCGCTTGTTGTGCTTTTTCTTGTGCCAAGGGTCTGGAAAGAAGATATGCACGCCGTCAAGGCTGCCCTCGGGCAACATGTTGTCAATGACTTCAACCGCATCGTGCTGGAGGATGCGGATGTTGTGGATGTCTTGCTCGCCAATGCGCTTGAGCAAGGCGCCCACGCCGGGCTCGTGCACTTCACAGCACAAGAAATTGTCTTCCGGGCGCACACGTGCAATGTGGGCTGTTGCTTCGCCCATGCCGAAACCAATTTCCAGAATCAGTTTGCCTTCGCGGCCAAATGCCGCGTGCGCATCCAGTGGCGCATTGGTGTAGGGCAGCAGAAACTGCGGACCTATGTCTTCAAAGGCCTTGGCTTGGCCTGTGGTGACGCGGCCCGTGCGACGCACGTAGCTGCGAATGGTTTTAGGGAATGCGACATCTGCTGGGGCTTTGCCTTCAGAAGATGTGGAGGGGGCTGTAAGGTTGTCAGCCATAGGGTTATGTTGGTGCTCAGTCACGGCGCACATTGTAAGTGGCTTGCCATTGTTTGACCCATTGAGATAACGCATCGGACACCGTAGTTTCGGGACTTAATGTAGTCAAATGCAAAATGCGTGCCGCTGTGTTCAAGGTTTGCAGCGGGTGGCTCAGGTCAAGCGCTGGGGCGCCGTGTTGTTTGGAGAGTTTTTCGCCGTCGGGCATGAGCACCAACGGGGTATGCATATAGGCGGGATGCGCTAATCCCAGCGCATGCTGCAAGAGCAATTGACGCGCCGTGTTGTCGGTCAAATCCTCCCCGCGCACGATGTGGGTGATGCCCTGCAATGCGTCGTCCACCACAACGGCCAGTTGATAGGCATACAGGCCATCGGCACGTTGCAGCACAAAGTCACCAGCGACCGAAGTTGGTGCTTGGTGTTGCAGCCCTAGGCGGCGGTCTTCCCACGTGAGGATGCCTTTTTCTAAAGAAAAAGGAGCTGCTTGCGCTTGTGTAGCAAGCGTTTTCGGCCAATTTGATACATATTTTTCCAGCGCAAAACGCCAGCTGCGCGCAGGTTTGCCGTGCAGACCACCGCGGCATGTGCCGGGATAGGGGCGCTCAATATGCCGTGCATGTACTTGCCCCATGGCTTGCAGCGCTGCTTCAATGTCTTTGCGGGTGCAGCCACAGGGGTAGGCCAGTTGCTGGGCTTGCAGCTGCTGCAGTGCTTGGGCGTAATAGCCGTGACGCTGTGATTGCCACACCACAGGCTCGTCGGGGTGCAGCCCGCACTGCGCCAATTGCGCCAAGATCAGTTGGTCTGCGCCGCTGGGGCAGCGTGGGGGATCAATATCTTCGATGCGTACCAACCATGTGCCGTGGTGCGCGCGGGCATCCAGCCAGCTGGCTAAGGCGGCGACCAGCGAGCCTGCATGTAAAGGGCCGGTTGGTGAGGGGGCAAAGCGACCCCGGTAGGCAGAGCAAGTCATGGGCAGCACACGGGCAGCAATCAGCGTGCAATCGGGGTTGAAGTTGGAGGGAGCGTCAGGCGGTGCTTTTCCAGCAGGGCTTGTTGGGTAACAGGGCTTTCGAGCTGCTGCAGCCACCACTGCAAGGCCTTGCCCAGGCCGCCATTGCTGGGTTTTTTCCATGCATAGCGCATGCGCACATGGCGGGTGGGGCGCGTGACGGCTTTGGCAACCAGCCAACCCGCTGCTATGTAGGGGCGGGCCATGGCTTCGGGCAAAAAGCCACAGCCTAGGCCACGCACCTGGGCATCAATTTTGGCTTGTACCGTATCGACCGTAAAAATGTCTTGGCCACTGAGCAGTCCCATGGACATGCGCTCTTTTTGTGCGGAGTCCGCCACCACGACCAGGCGGTGCTCCAGCAAGGTTTCATCACTGATGGCGTGCTCCATGGTGGCCAGTGGGTGGAAGGGGGCGACGGCAAACACGAAGGTGATGTCGCCCAAATCATGCAGTTGCAAGCCCGAGATGCTGGTGCTGTTGGTGGCAACGCCCAGTGCCAAATCTGCACGGCCTGTGGTGAGGTGCTCAATCGGCCCTGTGAGCGTGCCCATGCCCAGCTTGATTTTGGTGGGCGAGCCCAAGGCATAAAAGGCCTCGACCAGATCGAACAGAATGTCCTGTGAAATAACGCCGTCGGCCATGATGGTGAGTTCTGGCTCCCAGCCCGTGGCAACGCGCCGCACCCGGTGCGCCACCGCATCCAAATCTTGCAGCAAACGGGCGCCTTCAGCCAGCAAGGCCTGGCCGGCCTCGGTGGGGTGTGCCTGGCGTGCACTGCGGTCAAACAGCAGCACATCCAGCGCCTCTTCCATTTGGCGCACCCGGTAAGTCAGCGCACTGGGCACCAGCCGCAGTTGCCGCGCAGCGGCTGCAAAGCTGCCGGTGTCGGCAATGACTTGCAACATGGCAAGGCTATCTGGGGTTAAAACGTCACGGGGGCTGGGCATGCGGTGCTACGTTCATTCAAAGACTTTGAATGATGCCATCAAACCAGCGTTCCCTCAGCGTGGACGCGCGCTACTACAGTGAAGCCATCGCTGCACCGCAGCCGCAAGCAAACAGGAGTCGATCATGATCACAGTGCGTAAATCCCATGAGCGTGGCTTCGCTGACCACGGTTGGCTTAAGTCCTTTCACAGTTTTTCATTTGCAGGTTACTACGACCCCAACCATATGGGCTGGGGCAATCTGCGCGTGATCAACGAAGACCGGATTGCCGCAGGTACGGGCTTTGGCGCCCATCCGCACCGTGACATGGAAATTGTGAGCTATGTCATCGAGGGTGAGCTGTCGCACAAAGACAGCATGGGGAATGTGCAGACCATTCAGCCCGGCGAAGTCCAGCGCATGACGGCAGGCACGGGGGTGGTGCACAGCGAGTACAACCATGCGCCGGGGCAGACCACCCATTTTTTGCAGATCTGGCTGCTGCCAAGCCGTGCGGGGCTGGAGCCGGGGTACGAGCAAAAGCGCTTTAGCGATGTGGAAAAAACCAATGTGCTGCGACTGGTGGCGTCTGTGGATGGCGCAGACGGTTCAGTGCGTTTGAATGCCGATGCGCGCATCTATGCCAGTTTGCTGCGTCCTGCGGATGGCCAAACCGTGTATTTGGAGCAAACGCTAGCCCCAGGCCGCAAAGCTTATGTTTTTGTCATTCAAGGTGAGGTGGAGGCGGCGGGCAAAAAGCTGACAAGTGGCGATGCGCTGCTTGCGGAAAATGAGCACGCCTTGCACGTGCAAGGAAGCGCTGCAGCAGAGCTGCTGCTGTTTGATTTGGCCGCTTGAACGAATGACATGGTGAAGCTTTTCCAGACCCAGGGCATGTCCCGAAAGGATGAAATGATGAATAACTCCATGAACAACGCGCTGGCACTGGCCGGTCGTATTTTGATGGCCTGGCTGTTTATTCCTGCAGGCTTTGGCAAGATTGCGGGTTTTTCCGGCTCCGTAGGCTATGCGGCAGCCATGGGAATGCCGCTGCCGGAAATCGGGGTGGCGGTGGGGCTGCTGATTGAACTGGTGGGCGGTATCTTTTTGCTGATTGGCTTGAAGACGCGCCCTGCCGCCATGGTGCTGGCCTTTTTCACCTTGGCGGCAACCTTGATCTTTCACGCGTACTGGTCGGTGCCTGCAGATCAGGCCATGATGCAGCAACTGCTCTTTAACAAGAACATTGCCGTGGTGGGTGGCCTGCTGGCGTTTGCCGCTTGGGGTGCGGGTGGCTGGAGTGTCGATGCCAACCGCCGCCGCATCTGATGCTTTTGCTTTGCTATTGATAGCTGCAGACGCCTGCTGAATATGCGCTAGCAGCCTATTTAATGGCTATTTGGTAAAAAAAAGAGCTGCACCAACGCAGCTCTTTTTATTTGGGTGTTAGGCGGCAGTGCTTGCCGCCGTGCGTTAGGCCTGCTGTACGGGCGTCACCATGGTTTTGATGCGATTGGCCAGTTGGGCAATCGCCAAAGAAGCGGCACACCCAGGCGATGCTTGAATCAGCAGCTGGCGGCGCATGACGGCTTCGCGCACCGCCTTGTCGGCAGGAATGTCGCCCATATGAATCAAGCGCATCGGCAGGCCAGATTCTGAATGGACAAAACGGTTGAGTACTTGTTGCAACTGCCCGGTGATGGCGCGGCCATCGCCGGGACGGGCGGCTTGGTTGATGACCAAGCGCATGTTGTGCCGCTTTTGCTGGGTGGCCAGCACCTTGATGGCCGCGTAGGCATCGGTCAGTGACGTAGGCTCAGGGGTGGCCACGATCAGCACCTCATTGGCCAGTGATACCGAAAACAGCACCACATCCGAGATGCCAGCACCCGTGTCCAGCAACACCACGTCATAGTTAGGCGCCAGCGTATCGATCACATGGATCAGTTGATTGCGCACCTCTGGAGTCAGGCGGGAGTACTCCACCATGCCAGAGCCCGCCAGCAGCACGTGAAAACCGCCCGGGGCTACCACGACCGCCTCCTGTAGCGTGGCGCGGCCGGTGAAGACGTCGTGCAAGGTGACTTTGGGGTAGAGGTTGAGCACCACGTCCAAGTTGGCCAAGCCCAAGTCGGCGTCAAGCACCAGCACGCGCAGGCCGTGGCGCGTCAATGCAGCCGCCAAGTTGGCGGACACAAAAGTTTTGCCTACACCGCCTTTGCCGCTGGTGACGGCCATGATGTGCGCACGCGAAGGGGGGCGAATATGGGCCGCCTTGGCGTTGGGAGCCGCAGGGGTGGAGGAAGAGGGGGACAGCACGTCGTTCATTTCAATGCATGCCTTCAGTTGGCGCCATCGGTGATATCCGCAGGAGCGGCCAGCACTTCAATCCAATCACCAGACCATGAGGAGGTATCTGCGGTCAACTCAGGGATGAAAAGCAAGTTTTTTTCCTCAGCGGTCACAGTGCTGTCAGGTTGTTGTTCAATTTCAATACGGTTGCGTCCCGCGCTTTTGGAGCGGTACAGCTGCTGGTCTGCGCGCTCAATCCAAAGTTCGCGGGTGCTGCGAATCCACTGCAATGCGTATGCGCCACCAATGCTCACTGTGACACCA
The DNA here is from genome assembly GCF_002501455.1 of Comamonas sp. UBA7840. Lineage (NCBI taxonomy): Bacteria > Pseudomonadati > Pseudomonadota > Betaproteobacteria > Burkholderiales > Comamonadaceae > Comamonas > Comamonas sp. UBA7840. The sequence goes on from NZ_DLTI01000018.1 coordinate 17,497, forward strand.
ATTTCCTGGCTGGGATTGATACGAATCCGCAGGGCTTCAATGGCGCGGCGTACGCGGTCAGCCACATTTTGGCCATAGGCAGGCTGGCAGGCGGGCAGCACAATCGCAAACTCTTCGCCGCCATAGCGCGCCAGAGTGTCCATGGGACGCACGCAGTGGGAGAGCGCCGTGGCTACTTGCTGCAACACGCTGTCGCCGATGTTGTGGCCGTAGGTGTCGTTCACTTCTTTGAAGTGATCAATGTCGATCATCAACAGCAGCGCTACGTCGCCAGAGCGCGCCACACGGTCAAGTTCTCGATCCAGCACCGAGTCGAAGTGGCGGCGGTTGGCAGTGCCAGTCAGGGGGTCGCGCAACGAGAGTCCGCACAAACCATCGATGATGGCTTGCAGGTGTGCTGTTGGATTGGTGTGGGCGGCTGGAAGTGCGGCAACTTCAGTCTCGCCGAGCAAGGCCAAAGCTCCGTCTAAGCGGAGCTGCTGCAAAGCCACAGATGAGAGGGGGGAGGTGCCAGTCACGAAAAACAAATATCCAGCGCGTTGAATGCATCGAAGTGTAGCAGTCCACGAAGGTTTGATGCGGCTATAGCGCCTTTTTGGTTGCGCTGGATACACGCATTGCAACCAAAGCTTGTGCGCTGGTGCGCGACAGCTGCAAATCCGGGCCGCTAAACAAAGCCCCAGACCTCTCCAGTATCTCTTGTACCGGGAGTTTCAATCCCCCGATATGCAGTGAAATTCCCTGCTTTTGCAGGCTTTGGCGCAGGCGCATAAAGCTTTCTACGCCTGTAACGTCAATCCGGTTGATGGGTTGTGCGTCTAAAAAAACGGTTTGTATCTCGGGGCGTTGCTGCAGCGTTTGCGTGACATAGCGCTCTAGCGCAGAGGCAGAGGCGAAGTCCCACTCCGCATCCATGCGCAACGCCAAGACGTGGGAGGCGATAGGCGCAAGGTTCCAGATTTCGCGGCCGCGCAAACTGCCGTCGGCATGCTCACTGATTTCCAGAATACGCGGATGCAGGCGCTGATAGAGAAAATGGCACAGGCTCAGCAGCACGCCCGTCAGCACGCCCCAGTACAGCCGGGGGGCCGTCGCCAAGGTCAGCGCGAACGTGGTCAGGGCAATCGCCCCTTCAATGCGTGAGATACGGAACAGTGCCCGCAAAGTGCGGGGCTGAATCAGATTGACAACGGCGGACACGACGACGGCTGCCAGTGCTGCTTGTGGCACGTGGTAGAGCACGGGGGTGAGCCACAGTACCGTGATGAGCACCATGGCGATGGCAAACACGGTGGCCCAGCCTGTCTTGGCCCCTGAGTGCAGCGTGACCGCTGAGCGCGAAAAAGAGCCGCTGATGGCAAAACTGCCGCTCAAGCCTGCCACCACTTTGGCCATGCCTTGCGCGATCAGGTCTTGGTTTTCGTTCCAGCGTGTGCCAGCCAGCCGGTGTTCTACTTGTGCGCTGGAGGCAACTTCCAAAAAACTCACCAAGCTGATCATGAGCACGGGCAGCAGCAGCCGTGAGATCTCATCCATCGAGATGCTGCTGGGAACGGCAAGGCTGGGCAGCCCTGCGGGCAGGTGCCCCACAATGTGCCCGTCGTGTTCTGCAAAGCCAACGACTGCGCTGATTGCGCCGCATAGGGCAACCACCAATACGGCCGCGGGAAGTCGCGGCGCAAAGCGCTTGAGCAGCAATAGACCACACAATCCACCGGCGCCAAACAGCAAGGCCCATGGATCAAAGTGGTGCCAACTTGGATCGCTCAGCAGGGCGCTCCAAGAACTGCGCAAACCTAGCAAATCGGGCAGTTGCGAGAGCAAAATCAAAATGCCTGCAGCTTGCGTAAAGCCGTTGAGCACAGGTGAGGTCACCAGATTGACCAACCAGCCACTGCGCAAGGCCCCCAGCATCCACTGCACAGCACCGGCCATGATGGCCGTCCATGCGGCCAAAGTTACCCACTGTGCACTACCGGGCTCAGCCATGCCTGCCAGCGAGGCACCGATCAGCAAGCTGGTGAGTGCCGTGGGCCCCACCCCTAAGCGCGGCGACGCCCCCCACAGCACGGCCACCAGCGAGGGAAGCAAGGCCGCATAAATGCCGGTCACCAGTGGCATACCCGCCAAAGCGGCATATGCCACGCCTTGCGGAAGCAGCATCAGTCCCACGGTGACTCCCGCCAGCATTTCATTGCGGGCCAAGCCCAGGGTCAGTCTGGGCCAAGCCAAAAAGGGGAACCACTGTTTCAACTGCATAGGGGCGCTATTGTCGGTGCATTCAAAGTCTGTGCAGAGGTTGGGGCTTGTCCTACGGGAGCTTCGGCGCTCTCCTCACCAGTATGGTGCGATGCGGAAATTACATTTCTTCCCACGTTGCCATGACATGGCGAGATCAAGTCTTGGCCATTTTTTATTACGACAACTGAAGAGGAGCTTTCACACCATGTCTATAAGTCAAAAACGTTTGCTGCAAGTTCTGGCTGTTTCCGCATTGGCACTGGGTTTGTCTGCCTGCGGCCCTAGCGGTAACGAGAGCCAGACAACAGGCCAAAAACTGGATAACGCGATCGAAAAGACAGAGAAGGCCGCAGAAAATGCCAAAGTGGAAGCAGAGCGCGCGGCTGAAACAGCCGGTCAAAAAATTGAAAATGCAGTAGAAGCCACCAAAGACGCAGCCACCAATGCCGCCGATGCCACCAAGGATGCTGTCAGTCATGCGGCAGAGGCTGCGGGTGATGCCGGCATTACCGCCAAAGTGAAGGCTGCCCTGGTAGGCGATGCAGAACTGAGTGCTTTGAAGATCAACGTGGACACCAAAGATGGTGCGGTGACGCTCCATGGTGAAGCCCCCAGCCAGGCCGCGAAGGACCGCGCAGAGCAGCTGGCTAAAGCGGTGGAAGGCGTGAAGTCAGTGAATAACTTGCTGACCGCGAAGTAATCCCTCGCAGCGCTCGCAATAGCCACGCGCTCCCCCACAAGGCTGCCTTCGGGCGGCCTTTGTTTTGCTGACGAAGGCTGCTTGCCGATTAACATGGCGGCATGAAGGAACAAGCACGCCACATCACCACCGACTTGGTACATCACAGCTACCAAGCCCCTCCAGCCTTTGCTGCGATACAGCCCGCAGTGCACAAAGCATCGACCGTCATTTTCGACAGCATGCACGACATGCGCACGCGCCGCTGGCTGGATAAAAGCGGGTTCACCTATGGCTTGCACGGCACGCCCACCACCTACCAGCTGGAAGAGCGCTTGTGCAGTCTGGAGGGCGGCAAGCAATGCTTGCTGGTGCCCAGCGGCCTGAGTGCCATCAGCACCGTGGCGCTGGGCTTGCTCAGCGCTGGCGATGAGGTACTGATTCCCGACAATGCCTACGGGCCCAACAAAGACTTTGCGGAGCATGAGCTGGCACGCTGGGGCATTCGCCATGCCTGGTACAACCCAATGGATGTCGCCGACCTGCAAGCCAAAATCACGCCCGCTACCAAGCTGGTATGGCTGGAGGCGCCGGGCAGCGTGAGCATGGAATTTCCTGACCTGATCGCTCTAGTTCAAGCCTGCCGCGCGCGCGGCGTGACCACCGTGCTGGACAACACCTGGGGTGCGGGCTTGGCTTTCAAACCGTTTGACTTGCTGGCCGATGGCGGCAGTGTGGCGGTCGATGTATCGGCCCATGCGCTCACTAAATACCCCAGCGGCGGTGGTGATGTGCTGATGGGCAGCATCATCACCGCGGACAACGCTGTGCATATGCGCATCAAGCTCACCCACATGCGTTTGGGCATTGGCATTGGCGCCAATGATGCGGAGCTGGTGCTGCGCTCGCTCTCCAGCATGGCTTTACGCTACCACGCGCACGATGTGTCTGCGCGCGTGTTGGCGGCTGCGCTGCAGCGCCAGCCTGCGGTGGTGCAACTGCTGCACCCCGCATTCGCAGGCGCGCCCGGTCATGCACATTGGCAGCAGCTGTGTGGTGCGGCCCATCAAGGGCAAGGCGCGGCAGCAGGCCTGTTCAGTGTGGTGATAGATGCGCAATTTGACCAAGCAGCCATCGACCGCTTGTGCGACAGCCTGCAACTGTTCAAGCTGGGCTACAGCTGGGGCGGCCCCATGAGCCTGGTCGTGCCTTACGACATTGATAGCATGTGTGCGCGCGGCCGTGGCGCCCTCCAAGCCGGTACCGTGGTGCGTTTTTGCGTGGGGCTGGAAGACACCCAAGACCTGCTGCGCGATCTGGCGCAAGCGTGGGAAAAAGCCTTTGGGCAAGCCTGGGTGCAGTAATCGGCTTTAAAAAATAGTAGCTGTTAGCGCTTGTCAATGAATGTTTTGAGGTATGGAACTATCTGAAAGCATTGCTGGAGCTGCGCTAGCAGCTTCTTTTTTTCAAGGCAGTGATTGCCCGCGTATGCGTATTTGACTGATTGACGCTCATGCGTGCCTATGTTCTGCTGTGCTGACACACAGGAGGACAAGGCGATGGCAACACCTGACTCTCACGCACTGGCAGCCCCTTTGGCCGATGGCGCCCCCATTCGCTTACGCCCCCTTGCTGCGTGGGCGCCGTTTGGCTGGCTGCGCGCCGGATGGCGCGATGTGCAGCGCGCCTGGGGCGTGGCGCTGTTTTACGGGCTGAGTTTCTGGGCGATGGCGCAAGTGCTGGCCTGGGTGTTCAAAGCCAGCCCGGAGTACACCATGTCGATTGCCAGCGGCTGCTTGCTGGTGGGGCCGTTCTTGGCCATGGGCTTGTATGACACCAGCCGCAGGCTGGAGCGTGGGCAGTCGCCGGACCTTGGGCAATCCATCACGTGCTGGGACAAACAGCTGGGCAGCATGGGCATGCTGGTGTTTGTGCTGATCGTGCTGGAGTTGCTGTGGGGCCGGGCTTCTTTGGTGGTGTTTGCCGTGTTTTTTAACACCGGCATGCCGTCCACCACGAGCGTGCTGCAAGCGGTGTTCAGTCTTCAGAACTGGGAGTTTTTGCTGGCTTACACCGTGGTGGGCGGTATTTTTGCAGCCGTGGTGTTTGGTTCGACCGTGGTGGCGCTGCCGCTGATGCTCGACAGGGGTACCGATGCGCTGACCGCCGCTATCACCAGCTTCAAGGTAGTGACCAGCCAGCCTGGCGTGCTGCTGCTGTGGGCGGTGCTGATAACTGCTTTGGTGGCCGCGGCGCTGGTGGTGCCGTGGCAACTGCCTTTGGTGGTGATAGGCCCTTGGCTGGGCTGCGCTACTTGGCATGCCTATCGCGCCAGTGTGGAGCCTATCGATGCTCAGCCTGCAGCATTGGAAGAGGGGTGTTAGAGTGCCCGCAACCACTTCCATGTCTTAATTACAGAAAGTCAACATTGGCTACACCAAACTACGGATACGAAAAGCGTCAACGCGAACTGGCAAAGAAGAGCAAAAAAGCAGAAAAGCTGCGCGAAAAAGCCGACCGCAAAGTCAACCCCGACTCTCCCGCTGAGGGGAATGCAGACGCTGTGCAGCCGCCGCCACCCACTACGCCTCCCGTTCCAGAGTGAATAAAAAACCAGCTTGCGGGCTGGTTTTTTTATGGCCTAGCGCACGGTCAGTAGTTTGCGCAGCACTGGCCAGACATTGCCCAGCATGATGGGCTGGGCCTCAGCCGTGGGGTGAATGCGGTCAGCCTGAAACAGCGCGGTGGGGTTGGGGGCATCGGCCACGCCTTTCAAGAAGGCGGGCACCAAGGCGGTTTTGAACTCTTTGGCCACCTGCGTAAAAAGCTGCTCGAAGTCTTGCGCGTACTTCTTGCCGTAGTTGGGTGGCATTTGCATGCCTAGTATCAAAACCGTAGCGCCTGCCGCTTGAGCAGCTTGCGTCATCGCTCTTAAATTGCCCAAAGTGCCATCCAGTGGCAATCCCCGCAAGGCGTCATTGCCGCCCAGCTCAATGATGACAATGCTGGGCTGGTGCTGTTTGAGCAGGGCGGGCAAACGCGTGCGACCGCCGGAAGTGGTCTCACCGCTGATGCTGGCATTGGTGACGGTGACCGGCAGCTTGTCGGCATGGAACTTTTGCTCCAGCAAAGCCACCCACCCTGTGCCACGTGCCAAACCATACTCGGCGCTCAGCGAGTCTCCCAGCACCAAAACGTGATCGGTGCGTGCGGCATAGGCACCAGCGCTGGCGCCCAGCGCGGCCAAAGTCGCGATAAAGTGGCGACGATTTATCCCTGCGTGTGCGTTGTGCATGCTTGTTACAAGGTTTTCCATGTCTCAGAGTGTTTCTTCCCAGCCTGTGATTGAAGTGAATCATCTCTCCAAAGCCGTGACCGACTCCACGGGCACGCTAGAGATTTTGCGCGACATTCATTTCAGCCTGCAGCCTCAGGAGACTGCGGCGATTGTCGGCGCCTCGGGCTCGGGCAAGAGTACCTTGCTTTCGATGCTGGCGGGTTTGGATACCCCCAGCCAAGGCACGGTTCGCGTGCAGGGGCAAGATATTTTTGCGTTAGATGAAGATGCACGTGCGGCGTTGCGCGGGCAAAAAATTGGCTTTGTTTTTCAAAGTTTTCAGCTATTGCCCAATTTGACAGCACTGGAAAACGTGATGCTGCCTCTGGAGTTGGCGGGCGTGCGTGCAGCGCGCCAGCAGGCGGTGGAGATGCTGCAGCGCGTAGGCCTGGGGCAGCGCCTGCAGCACTACCCGAAATTGCTCTCGGGCGGGGAGCAGCAGCGTGTGGCATTGGCCAGGGCTTTCGTCGTGCAGCCTGCCGTGCTGCTGGCCGACGAGCCCACCGGAAGCTTGGACCATGCCACCGGCGCAGCCGTGATGGATTTGATGCTGCAACTCAACCGTGAACAAGGCACAACGCTGGTGCTAGTGACCCATGACCGCAGCATCGCGGCGCAATGCGCGCGTATCTTGACGATAGAAGCTGGGCGTTTGCTGTAGGGGCGAGGGCAGCGAGAAATGCAGGACAATCGCCGCATTCGTGAATTTGGGGCGTTGGCCCCGCTGACTTGGAAGAACTATGACTGAAGCTACCGCACGCCCTGAATTGCCCGACCACCTCTCCATCGACCCCTCCAGCAAATTTTTTGTCCGTGAAGTGTTTGAGCACGACATTGGCATCCGCTTCAACGGCAAAGAGCGCGACGACGTGGAAGAGTACTGTGTGAGCGAAGGTTGGGTGAAAGTACCCGCAGGCAAGACACTTGACCGCAAGGGCCGCCCCTTGTTGATCAAGCTCAAGGGTGTGGTTGAGGCTTACTACCGTTAAGTCTTAAACCCACACTTTGACAAGAAAGCAGCCCTGGAGGCTGCTTTTTATTTGCATTTTTTCACCGCTGTCGACACACTTTTTCGGACCCAAAGCAAAGGCATGGTTAAACAAACACAGGGAGGTGAGGATGGCCGTTTATAAGAAATTGGTGGGGTTGGCAGGCGCGCTGCTGGCAAGCGCAGTGGTGGCGCAGCCGCTGGATACGTCCCAGACATCGTTGATTCAACTGGCAGCTTCCATGAACGAAATGGCGCTGTCATGTGGGCATATGTCCGCGGTACAACTGAAAAAAGCGCAAGCCAAACAGCGCGAAGCCATGTTGAACCGCCCCGGGTTTTGA
>NZ_DLTI01000028.1:0-167495 GCF_002501455.1 Comamonas sp. UBA7840
AACTGAGCTATTCCCGCTTGTACTTCCAATTTCTTGGAAAGTATGGAACTTATCAAAACAAGCTCCAGAAAACCTGGAGCGGGAAATCGGGTTCGAACCGACGACCTATACCTTGGCAAGGTATCGCTCTACCAACTGAGCTATTCCCGCTTATCTAACGAAGCCTTAGATTCTATAACAGAAATCAAGCAGCGTTGCGATAGAGTGAATTGTAGCGCAATTTTTTGACCCTTCAGAAAATCGCGCTACAAATTTTCATCAATGCTTCACCGCACGTGTTTTCTTTACCGCCGTTTTAGCAGCAGCCGCTTTCACAGCTACCGAGGGAGATGCAACCACTGCAACATCATCCAAAGCAACTGGCATGCGCTCCAACGCGATCTTCAAAACTTCGTCAATCCACCGCACAGGAACAATTTCAAGATCCGTTTTGACATTCACAGGGATGTCTTGCAAATCTTTCACATTTTCCTGCGGGATCAACACCGTTTTGATGCCACCTCTCAATGCGGCAAGCAGCTTCTCCTTGAGCCCACCGATGGCGGTCACCTCTCCTCGCAAGGTAATTTCACCAGTCATAGCCACATCTGCACGCACAGGAATCCCCGTCAGAGCAGACACGAAGGCAGTTGTCATCGCAGCACCTGCACTTGGACCATCCTTAGGCGTCGCACCATCAGGGACGTGAACGTGGATGTCACGCTTTTCAAAAGCCACATCTTCAATACCTAGGGCATGAGCACGACTGCGCACTACAGTACGCGCAGCCTCTACCGACTCTTTCATTACATCGCCCAAAGAACCGGTGCGCAAAATATTACCCTTACCAGGCATCGTGGCGGCTTCAATGGTCAACAAGTCACCACCGACCTCCGTCCACGCCAAGCCTACTACCTGCCCCACTTGGTTTTGCTGCTCAGCACGTCCATATGTGAACTTGCGAACACCTAGGTAATCAGCCAAATTGGCAGCGTTAACGATGACCCTGGGGTGGAGCGTCTTCAGTTGCAAGCCCTTAACAACCTTGCGGCAGATTTTCGACAGCTCACGCTCTAAAGAGCGCACACCCGCTTCACGTGTGTAGTAGCGCACGATGTCCTGCAGCGCATCATCATTCACCTCTAGCTCACCCTCTTTCAAACCATTGTTGGTGATTTGCTTAGGCAGCAGATAGCGTTTGGCAATATTGACCTTCTCGTCTTCGGTATAGCCCGACAAACGAATTACCTCCATCCGATCCAGCAGCGCTGGAGGAATATTCATGGAGTTCGAGGTCGCAATAAACATGACATCACTCAAGTCAAAGTCGACTTCGACATAGTGATCAGCAAAAGCGTTGTTTTGCTCAGGATCCAGCACTTCCAGCAAAGCACTTGAAGGGTCACCCCTGAAATCCATGCCCAGCTTGTCGATTTCATCCAACAAGAACAAGGGATTGCGCGTCCCGGCCTTCTCCAAACTTTGCAAAACCTTACCCGGCATGGCTCCGATATAAGTGCGTCGATGTCCGCGGATTTCGGCCTCATCGCGCATTCCACCCAAAGCCATACGCACATACTTGCGGCCAGTGGCTTTGGCAATCGACTGACCCAATGAGGTTTTACCCACGCCAGGCGGACCAACCAAACACAGAATAGGCGCTTTTACTTTGTCTACGCGTTGCTGCACAGCAAGGTATTCCAAGATGCGATCTTTCACTTTCTCCAAGCCAAAGTGATCTGCATTCAGCACTTCTTCCGCATAGTTCAAATCATGTTTGATCTTGGTTTTTTTGCTCCAAGGTAGCGCAGTCAGCACATCAATATAGTTACGCACCACTGTCGCTTCTGCTGACATAGGAGACATTAGCTTGAGCTTCTTCAACTCGGCCTCAGCCTTCTTGCGCGCTGCCAAAGGCATCTTGGCTGCCTTGATCTTTTTCTCTATCTCTTCAAGATCTGCACCTTCTTCACCTTCACCCAATTCTTTTTGAATGGCCTTGACTTGCTCATTCAAATAAAAATCGCGCTGACTCTTCTCCATTTGACGCTTGACGCGGCCACGGATTTTTTTATCTACGTTGAGAATGTCGACTTCACGCTCAAGCTGCTCAAATAAATTCTCCAGTCGCAGCTTGACATCGGAGAGATTCAAGACAATTTGCTTCTGATCCAACTTCAACGGCAAATGGGCTGCGATGGTGTCCGCCAAACGGCCACCGTCATCAATCCCAGCAATAGACGTCAAGATTTCTGATGGAATTTTCTTATTGAGCTTGACGTATTGATCAAACTGCTGCGATACAGCCCTGCGCAAAGCTTCGATTTCACTCGCCTGCTTAGCAGAAGGTGCAGGGGTGGGAATTTCTTCACAGCGCGCTACGAAGTGCGTTTCTTTATCTTCGACTTGTAGCAGCTTTGCACGCCCCTGCCCCTCTACCAAAACCTTTACAGTTCCATCAGGGAGCTTCAACATTTGCAAAATGGTGGAGACGCTTCCCACCTCAAACAAGTCATCCACAGATGGCTCATCTTTAGAGGCAGTTTTCTGAGCCACCAGCATGATGCGGCGATCCGCCTCCATCGCAAGCTCCAGCGCCTTGATGCTTTTCACACGCCCTACAAACAGTGGGATCACCATGTGCGGAAACACCACTACATCGCGCAAAGGCAGCAAGGGCAGCTCAACACCTGCTGCAAGATCTATTTTTTTTGGTTCCGACATAGAACTCCTTCGCAACCCAAGCACCCATCGAGTGCTTGAACTCATTAATTCTTACGCTGCAAGCACTACAAATAGCAACTGCAAGCAACCTATGCCTTTTTGGCAGTCTCTCGATAGACCAGCAGCGGCGCCTTACCCTCATCGATTGTGGTCTCATCCACGACCACTTTTTCAACATTTTCCAGGTTAGGCAAATCAAACATCGTGGACAGCAATGACTGCTCCAAGATGGAACGCAAGCCACGCGCACCGGTTTTGCGCTTAATAGCCTTACGCGCAATCGCATTGAGTGCAGACGACCGCACCTCCAACTCAACACCTTCCATAGCAAACAATTTGCTGTATTGCTTTACCAAGGCATTCTTAGGCTCCGTCAAGATGCGCACCAATGCGTCTTCGCTAAGTTCTGTTAATGCCGTCACAACAGGCATACGGCCAATCAACTCCGGGATGATCCCGAACTTGATGAGATCTTCAGGTTCAATATCACTGAATAATTCGGTCAAAGAACGGTTGGCCTTGCTACGCACTGCAGCCCCAAAACCGATCCCTGATGCTTCGGTACGGTTTTCAATCACCTTCTCTAAACCCTGGAATGCACCACCACAAATAAACAAGATGTTGGTGGTATCAACCTGCAAAAAGTCTTGGTTAGGGTGTTTGCGTCCGCCTTGTGGTGGAACACTGGCCATCGTGCCTTCAATCAGTTTCAGCAACGCCTGCTGCACCCCCTCACCAGACACGTCTCGTGTGATGCTGGGGTTATCAGATTTACGAGAAATTTTGTCGATCTCGTCGATGTACACAATGCCTCGCTGTGCGCGCTCGACGTTGTATTCGCAGCTTTGCAGCAATTTTTGAACGATGTTTTCTACATCCTCACCCACATAGCCTGCTTCTGTCAGCGTGGTAGCGTCTGCCATCACAAAGGGCACATCCAATTGACGTGCCAAAGTTTGCGCCAAAAGCGTTTTGCCAGAGCCTGTTGGCCCAATCAGCAAAATATTACTCTTGGACAACTCAACATCGTCCTTTACAGCTTTGTCCTTGTGATTTAGACGCTTGTAATGGTTGTAAACAGCAACAGCCAAAGTGCGCTTGGCCTGCTCCTGATCAATCACGTAGTTATCAAGGTTGGCCTTAATTTCAGAAGGCGTAGGCAGATCACCGCGCGCCTCACGCGCACTGTTGTCAGGAACTTCATCACGAATAATTTCATTGCACAAATCAATGCACTCATCACAGATGAAGACGGACGGCCCAGCAATCAACTTTTTGACCTCGTGCTGACTCTTGCCGCAGAAGGTGCAATAAAGATTTTTTTCGCTGGTTGTGCCTTTTTTCTCGGCCATGGGGGCTACGCCTTGTTTACGTCAATAAGAGAGAAGGATGATAGCAATGAAAAAACGGCGCTACCCGAAGGGGAAAGCGCCGCTTGCTGCTGATCAGCGCTAAGTATTAGGCGCGTTTTTCAAGAACGCTATCGACTAAACCATAGTCTTTAGCTTCTTGCGCAGACAGGAAATAGTCACGCTCTGTGTCATGCTGAATTCTTTCTAGCGGCTGGCCAGTGCGCTCTGCCAGAATTTTGTTCAAACGCTCACGCGTCTTCAGAATTTCACGGGCATGAATTTCAATTTCTGTAGCCTGTCCACGCGCACCACCCAAAGGTTGATGAATCATGACTTGCGAATTAGGCAGCGCAAAACGCTTACCTTTTGCGCCAGCAGACAACAGGAAAGCTCCCATACTGGCAGCCATACCACAACACAAGGTGGAGACATCTGGCTTGATGAAGTTCATGGTGTCAAAAATAGCCATGCCTGCTGTCACACTGCCACCCGGCGAATTGATGTAGAACGAAATATCCTTCTCAGGATTTTCACTCTCCAAGAAAAGCAACTGAGCCACTACCAAGTTGGCAGTTTGGTCATTGACCTCACCGACCAAAAAAATTACGCGCTCTTTGAGCAAGCGGGAATAGATGTCGTAGGAACGTTCACCACGTCCCGACTGCTCAACCACCATAGGCACCATGCCCAAGCCTTGCATATCCAATGCGCTCATGTTTTCTCCAAACGGGGAACAGAACAAATACTGTAACCAAGAAATGAAATGGGGCTTGTGCTGCAAAGCACAAGCCCCGGATCAAGAACTTTTTCGCCCAACCGCGCAATCAACAATAGAAGACAAGCGGTTAGCTATGTTCAAGGGTGCCTGTTAGGCCTGACCCATCAGTTCTTCGAACGACACAGCCTTGTCGCTCACCTTAGCCTTGCCCAGAACAAATTCAGTGACGTTATTCTCAATCACAACAGCCTCCACCTCAGCCAAACGCTGACGGTCACCGAAGTACCAACGCACGACCTCTTCAGGCTTTTCGTAAGAAGCTGCCAACTCGTCCACATGCGCCTTCAACTGCTCAGGCGTAGCTTCCAGCTTGTTAGACTTGACCAGCTCAGCGACCACCAAGCCCAAGCGTACACGGCGCTCTGCCTGAGGCAAGAAGATATCTTCAGGGATTTCCGCCTTGTCAGCATCTTTAATGCCACGCTGCTTGAGATCAGCGCGAGCGCTTTCCATCAAGCGAGAAACTTCAGCTTGCACCGATGCCTTAGGCAGATCCAACTCAGCCACAGAAACCAATGCATCCATCACAGCTTGCTTGTTGCGAGCCTGCAGACGGAACTTCACTTCACGCTCCAGGTTCTTCTTGATGTCAGCGCGCAAGGCTTCAACAGAACCGTCAGCAATACCCAAAGACTTCACCAAAGCCTCATTCACTTCAGGCAAATTAGCAGCCTCTACCTTGGTCAAAGTCACCAAGAAATCAGCTGTCTTTCCTGCAACATCCTTGCCGTGGTAATCCTCGGGGAAAGCCAAGGGGAAAGTCTTGGACTCACCAGCCTTCATGCCACGCACAGCATCCTCAAATTCCTTGAGCATCTGGCCTTCGCCAACCAAGAATTGAAAGCCTTCAGCCTTACCGCCTGCGAAAGTTTCACCGTCGATCTTGCCTTCAAAATCCACAGTCACGCGGTCACCATCCACTGCAGCTTCAGCAGCAGCACGCTGCGCAAAAGTACGGCGCTGCTTGCGCAGAATGTCCAACGTCTTCTCAATGGCGGAATCGTCCACTTCAGCAGTCAGCTTTTCCACTTCAGCAGCTGCCAGATCACCAATCTTTACTTCAGGAAATACTTCGAAAACAGCTTCAAAGTCAGCATTTCCTTCAGCAGCGCCTTCTTTTTCAGAGATACGAGGCTGACCGGCGACGCGCAGACCTGCTTCTTGAACAGCCTTTGCGAACTCTTCACCCACCTTGTCGTTCAGCACTTCGTACTGCACCGAATAGCCATAACGCTGCGCAACAACGTTCATTGGCACCTTACCTGGGCGAAAACCGTCCATCTTCACAGTGCGCGCAACCTTCTTCAGGCGAGCTTCGACTTCGGTCTGGATTGCAGCAAGAGGCAAGCTCAGCGTGATTTTGCGCTCAAGCTTTTCAAGAGTTTCAACTGTAACGGCCATGGTGATTCCTAATTCTGGGGAAATAGTGGACTGTGCCGACTGCAGTCCACAGCCTGCACCGTATTCCGCATAGTCTCACTGGAATGTGGTGCGCGGGGCGCGATTCGTACAAACAATAAATTCAAAGACTTATCTGATGTTTGCGGGATTTTCGCGGGACATGAGGTCACAACCCAGCGCATGCTTAATCCGCCATTATATCCAGCCAAGCCCAACCCAAGCCAGCTCAAACCAACAAACTATGTTTTTTAGCTGCAGCAAGTCGTCAAGATGCCCGCCAAACGCCGTCAAAAGCCGTCGTCGACTTGTTTGCACAAACCGCCACAAAAGGCGCGTAGCGCTTGATCTAGCAATTCCTCGGCAGTGTCGTCTAAATCGCCACACGAAGCGGGCGGGCGAGGCGGGGTTTCGAGCGCGCGCTGGGGGGGGGTGGAGCATGAAGATTTAAAGAGAGCATTTGCTTACAGGTGCATACCGGTCATATACTGTGTATTCATACAGTACGCACCGGGTAAGACATGCCGATTGAGAGCACGCACAGGATCCAGAAAGAGATTGATCAAGCCAGTGAGCGCGTGGGCGCTTTGTGTGAATTGCTTGAGGCTGCACAGCAAAACAAGGTGAGTGCCTCGTGCATACACTCCATACTCAAGCCCATAGCAAGGCAGCTTGATCAGGCAGCTGGCGTATTGGCTGATCAGCCTTTCCAAAAGTAAATTGAAGCCAATAAAAAAGCCCCGCAGTGCGGGGCTTTGTCATGTCCGTCGATCTCCGACGATTACTTCAGGGGCTGTGCCTGCGGTTCATCCACTCCCGGCAGCCGGTAAGTTTCAAACCGGCAGATCTCTTCCCCCGCAAAAGCATTGATCGTGCTGGCCAGGTGGGTTTGCAGGGGCTGGATCTCGTTGCGGGCAAACACACGGGCAGCGTTGACCACGTTGCCAAATGCCACGCCACTGGTTGGCACTACCCCGATCAGCTCGGGCGGCACCCGGTGGGCGGCCAGCTGGTCGTCGCGGCTGACGTTCTTGATGTTCAAGAACTCGTCCTTGGCCGTGGCCTCTCCAATAGGGATCAACTTGATGCCGTCCTTTTGCCCGTTGGGGCTGTGAAAAAACAGGTTGCGGAAATTGCCGATGCCCTTGCTGCTTTTCAGGGCGGCGCGCAAGTCATCCACATCGCCTTGGCTGGGTTGTGGGTCGGTCAGGTAGAGGATGAAGCCCGCGTGACTGCCGTTGGTGTAATAGCGGCGGCGGAACAAGGTGGCCGATTCATTGAGCAGGCTGGACTGCAAGCTGGCCAAGTACTGCGGCACGCCGTAGATCTCTTGGTCTACGTCCGGCTCCATGATGTGGCAGATGCTGCCAGCGCGAAACTCGTGCACCTCGTTCCAGCGCGGCATAAAGCCAAAGCGCTGCAGATCCTGATGGCGGCGGGTGTACTTGGCCAAGCTGTGCTTGAACTTCATGCCCTCACCCAGCCGGTTGCGCGGTTGCTCCAGGTAGGCGTTGCCAAACACCAAGTACTCTTTAGCCACCTTGAGCATGGTCACACCGTCGAGCATGGCGTGCGGCTTGAACGTGCTGGCCAGCACCTTGGCCTTAAAGTCGATCGCGCTGGCGTGGTGAACGCCGGCACGCAGCATGCGCGCTAGCCCGTCCACGCTGACAGGCATCTCATACCAGCGGCCATCGATCAGGTTGCACTCAAACAGATCGAAGATCTCGCGCCGGTCCAGCACGGCCTCGGGCTCTCCAAAAGTGAAGGCCTCGATCGCCTGCGGTTGTTCCACGGTGGTGGCCACATCAGTCATTTAGCAAATCTCCAAGGTCACGCCACTGCCTGGTTGCACACCGCCCACGGCGGCTGCTTCCAGTGGCTCGTTGTCTAAAGCATTCATGCAGGCCCATGCCAAGTCGGCGTGGCCCGCTTCTTCACTGCGCCCGCTGGCATAGGTCACGCTGCGGCCGCTGGCGGTCATCTCGCGCTTGATGGCCATAAAGCTGCGCTGCAAGTCCAGGTCGCCCGCGTCAAACTCCAAGCGGCCGGCACGGATCACGCTTTGGGCCTTGAGCACCAGGCGGGTTTTCACATCCATGCTGAACTGCAGCCCCCGCACTGCGGGGAAGAACTTCTGCACAATCTGAAACACGCCAGTGCCAAGGCCGGTCGTGTCGATCGTGATGTGCTCCACGTTGTACTTTTTGGTCAGCTTGCGGATCTCGTCGGCCTGTCCCTCAAAGTCCGCCCCTTTGAACTGCATGCGCTCCAGCACGCGGAACTTGCCACCCGGTTTGTCTGGTGGCGCCAACACCACCAGGCCCGCTGCGTCCCCGGTGTGGCTGGGGTCGTAGCCAATCCACACCCGCTTGTAAGCAAACGGCCGCATGGCAAAAGGCTTGAAGTCATGCGCCCACGCCTCCCAGCTGTCCACATGGCAGCGCATCAGCTCTGACAGAGGGAAGACCGAGAAGCTCTCGTCCACAAACCCGCACATCAGCAGGTTGTCCCACTCCTGGTCGCTGTACTCAAAGCGCAGCTCGTCCAGGTCAAACAGCTCACAACCACCGGCAGCGGCATCCAGCACCGTGACGATCTGGCGCCAAATCTTGTCCTCACCTGTAAAGCCACCGGCCAGCCGGTCATGACTCAAGTCCAGCTCAATGCGGTCGGCCTTGCTGCGCTTGCGGTTGATACGGTTGCCACTCCAGAACGCATAGGCCTGGTGCTGCAGACTGGATGGCGTGCTGAAGTACGTTTTGCGCCACTTCTTGTGCATGGCCATGCCGCTGGCCACCTTGTTGAGCTGGTCAAAGCTCTGCGTCCAAAAGAACTCGTCAAAGTAAAAATTGCCGTGGTAGCCCTGCGCTGTGCGGGCGTTGGTGCCCAAAAAGTACAGCGTGGCCCCGTTGGGCAGCACGATAGGGTCGCCCTTGAGGTCAATCCCCAGCACCTCTTTCACAAAGGCCAAGATGTAGCCCCGGAAGATGTGCGCCTGCGCCTTGCTGGCCGACAAAAATATCTGGTTGCGCCCCGTCTCCAGCGCATCAATCAAGGCCTCACGGGCAAAGTACCAAGTGGCACCAATCTGGCGGCTTTTGAGAATGGCACGGGTTCGCTCCTGGCTGTTTTGCCACCAGGTCAGCTGGTACTTGAACAGGCTGTCAATGAAGGCTGCCTTGAGTTTTTCCAGCCCCTCTTCCCCGCCCAACTGGTTGCTGCGGTCTGGCTGGCGCTTGGGCGCTGCATTGCGGGCAGCTATGTTGGGGTTGAGGTCGCCCTCCTTGCCTGTCTCAGCGTACTTGTGCACACGGGCCAAATTCGCCATCTGCCGGCCCAACAAGTCAATCTCTTTGAAGTCCCCGCCGGTTTTGTTTTCCTTGTTGATCAAGGTGCAAAGCCGCATCTCCAGCGTGCCCTCCACCCGATCCACCGGCTTGGCCTTGTCCCAAGCATCGGCCGCTTTCCACTCGTGCACCGTGGTGCGGGGTATGTCCAGGTGCTCGGCAATGTGCGTCACGCGCCAGCCCATCCAGTACAGCGCACGGGCTTTGCGCCGCTTGTCCTGGCTGGCGTCCGTCAGTGCACGCAACACGTCCAGCTCAGCCGCTTCGGGGGCGGCAGCTTCGGCTTTTTGGAATGGAAAAGGGTTGTGCTGGCCTTGGCGCAAACGCGCTTTTCGGCTCTCAGTTGGTGGCATACCCGCCAGTTTGGGCGTGCATTCACGCGCGTGCACCTGCGCGTTTATGTAGCACGCACCGCTACAACCCAAAGCGTTTGCCGCTGACAGGGGGTCGGTCAGACCATAGAGGCTAGCGCTGCAAAGCACCCCTCAACTACCCCTGAAGCACATGCCCACCAAGTCCAAACTTTTCCGCGTGGCCACCGAAGGAGCCACGACCGATGGCCGTGAGATCACACGCGCCGATATCGAGCAAATGGCCAAGTCGTACAACCCGGCGACCTACGGTGCCCGCGTTTGGCTGGAGCACTACCGTGGGCTGGTACCCAACGGCCCATTTGATGCCTTGGGCGATGTCACCGCTGTAGAAGCCCGTGAAGTCGAAGACGGCAAGCTGGCCTTGTTTGCACAGATCGAGCCTCTGCCCAAGCTGATCGAAATGAACAAGGCCAAGCAAAAGCTGTACAGCTCGATCGAAATCCACCCCAACCTGGGTGATACGGGCGGAGCCTACCTGTTTGGCTTGGGCGTCACCGACAGCCCCGCCAGCTTGGGCACCGAAGTGCTCAAGTTCAGTCAAACCGCCACCGCCAGCCCATTTGCTGACCGAAAAACGGACAAGGCCACCTTGTTCACTGCTGCGCAGGAATTCAAGCTGGAGCTGGAAGAAGAAAAGCCCGATGCCGCAGCTGGCCCTCTGGCCACAGCCTTGGACAAGTTCACCGCCGTGATGAACAAGTTCATGGGCAGTGAAAAGCCAGCCACGCCCCCGGCAGTGCAGCAGCACAGCGCCCAAGCCCCAGACGTTGCTGCCGCCCTGACGGCCATGCAAGACATGGCGCAAGCGTTTTGTACCCAGCAGGCCAAAGACACCAAAGCGCTGTCGGATCTTGAAGGCAGGTTCTCTCAGCTGGAAAAAGAGCACAAGGCCTTGGTCACCAAGCTGAGCAATGAATCTGGCGATGCGCAACGCCCACCTGCGGCTGGCGGCAACGGCCAAGAGTTGACCAGCTTCTAAGCCCTACGCATTCCACCCAGCCACTCCACCAAACCACACACCCAAGGAAGCGCCCCATGCGTAACGACACCCGAGCTTTGTACCGTGGCTATCTCTCGCAGATCGCCGCCCTGTGCACCATCGCTATTGACGATGTGAGCAAAAAATTCAGCGTTGCACCCTCGGCCCAGCAGTCGCTGGAGACCAAGCTGCAGCAGTCCAGCAAGTTCCTGAGCATGATCAACATCATTGGTGTTGATGAACAAGTTGGCGAAGCCATTGGACTGACTGTCACGGGCACCATCGCTGGCCGCACGGACACCAGCGGCAATGGCCGCCGCCAAGGCCGTGACGTAACGGGCATGGTCAAAAACGAGTACATCTGCAAGCAGACGGACTACGACACCTTCATCCCCTACGCCAAACTGGACGCTTGGGCCAAATTCAAAGACTTCCAGCCGCGCATCAGCCAAGTCATCGTTGATCGCTGCGCATTGGATCGCATCATGATTGGCTGGAACGGCGAGAGTGTGGCTGACACCACCGACCGTGCCACCTACCCGCTGCTGCAGGATGTGAACATCGGCTGGCTCAAAAAGATCAAAACCCATGCTGCTGCCCGTGTGTTGTCTGCCGGTGATGTAGCTGGCAAAGTGACCTTTGGCCACCAAGATGCCGACTACAAAAACCTCGATGCCTTGGTTTTTGATGCCCGCAACACCCTGATTGCTGAGCAGCACCGTGAAGACCCAGGCCTGGTGGCCATCGTGGGCAGCGACCTGATGCACGACAAGCTGTTCCCCTTGGTCTCTGACAACGACGCCCCCACAGAAAAGCTGGCGGCCGATATCGTCACAAGCCAAAAGCGCCTGGGCGGTTTGCAGGCAGTAGTGGTGCCTTACTTCCCCGCAGGCAAGGTGCTGATCACCCGCTTGGACAACCTGTCCATCTACTACCAAAACGGTGCTCGCCGCCGCTCCATCCTTGAACGCCCTGAGCGCAACGGTGTAGAGACCCTCGAATCTTCCAACGATGCCTTTGTGGTGGAGGACTACGACTTGGTCGCCCTGGTGGAAAACATCCAAGAGTTCGTGCCCGCGCAAGGCGGCTAACCCCTTGTCTCCGGTCGAAAGGCCTTGAGCCGCTGACGCTGCCACACGGCGCAGCGGCTCTTTTTTGCCACCCCAGCCTCCTCCAAGCCCATGCCCAAAACACCTGCCCAACGCCACATGGCACGCGTGCTGGCTCAGCAAGAAGCCGAGCGTGCCGCAGCAGCTGACCCATTTGGCGTAGCCACTGGCACCCAGCACGAGCTGATGCTGGCCCAGCTGCACGCCCACATGCGCCAGCTCAAAGAAATTCAAGCTACCGAAAAAAAGGTGGAAGCCAAGCGCAAGCTGCTGCCCGAGTACATGGAGTACCTGGACGGCGTGCTGGAAGCCGATGCCGGTGTGCAAGACCCCGTGGTCACCACCATGATGGTGTGGCTGCTAGATGTGGGCGACTGGATGCAGGCGCTGGACTTGGCTGCCTACTGCTTGCGCCATGGCCTGCAGCTGCCTGACCGCTTTAACCGCAACGTACCCACGCTGCTGCTCGATGAAGTCAGCGAAGCCGCCCTCAAAAACCAGTTGCAAGGCGTAGATGCCTTGGTGGTACTGGCCAAGGTGGACGAGCTGACCCGTGAGCTGGATGCCCACGACCAAGCCCGCGCCAAGCTGCACAAGGCCATTGGCTGGGCTGCCATGGGCAAAACCAGCACCCAAGACCTGAACGCTGACGAAATCAAACAACTGGAGCTGGACAAGGTGCACATCGCCTTGGAGCACCTGCAACGCGCCATGGCCTTGAACGACAAGGTAGGCGTGAAAAAAGACGTGGATCGCTTGGCCGCTCGCCTCAAAAAAGAGCCCGCCGACCAAGCCCCCAACTGAGCGTACCCCGCACCCGGACGGCTCAGGGGCTGCGGCCAGTCAGTACCACTGCACGACGCCAACGCCCCTGACCACCGTCCCTTTGTAAAGCCACCACCATGAGCAACGGATTCTTTGTCACCGCCAACCCGCCCGCTGCAGGCCAAGAGCCCACCGTCACCAATGACGGCTGGTTCCCCGACATGGATCCTGCCAAGGTGCGCAACGCCTGCCGCTTGGATGGCACGGTCACGGCTGATCGCCTGCTGCCTGCACTGCAAAACGCCATGCTCACCGTAAATGCCGAGCTGCAAGACTGGGCCGATGAGCAGCGCTGCCGCTGGGGCTACGCCAACTTGGCCGATGTACCCGCACCGCAGGTGGGGGCCGAGAGCGCCAAGCTGCTGCACTACCGCCGTGCCGTACACGCTGCCCTGCAAGCTGACTTGGTGCAAACCTTTCGCGGCATGCCCGCCATGGCCACCGGCAACAAGCTCGACCGTGAGAGCGACGATCTGCAGCAAACCGCAGGCGACTACTTGCGCCAGCTGCGCAACGCCATCTCCGACATTCGCGGCAGTGCCCGCTGCACCGTGGAGCTGCTCTAAGCCATGTCCACCCCAGTGCGCACCCAGCAAGGCGAAAGCGTCGACGCGCTGTGCTGGCGTCACTACGGACGCACGCAAGGTGCCGTGGAGGCCGTGCTGCAAGCCAACCCCGGTTTAGCCAGGCATGGACTGGTGCTGCCCCAAGGCATCTTGGTTCATATGCCTGTGCTGAGTGCGCCGCCCCCCAAACAAACCGTATCCCTATGGGACTGAGCATGAGCAAAGAAGAACTGATGCACGCCGCCACTGTGGAGGCGGCCAAAGGAGCGCCCCCCATCGTGGTGGCCACGGGCGCACAAGTGCAAGGCTGGTCATCGGCTGACCTGATTGCCGTGCTCACCATCATTTACTTGGTGCTGCAGATCCTGTGGCTGCTCTGGCGCTGGCACAAGGCCGCCAAAGCCGATGGCAACTCCACCGAGGTGCAGGGATGATCAAAAAGTACTTCCCCCACCTGGGCGGTAGCTTGTTCCTGGGCAGTGCCGCGCTGGTGGGCTTTCTAGCCACATGGGAAGGTGCCGAGCAGCATGTGGTCTATGCCGACAAGCTGGCCGGGGGGCTACCTACGGTCTGCAAAGGGCTCACACGCCACGTCACCAGCACGCCCATCATCGTGGGTGAGCGCTGGAGTGCCGCCAAGTGCCAGCGAGAAGAAACCGCCGCCTTGCAGCGCGTGCAAACCGCCTTGGCCCAGTGCTTTCAAGTGCTGCCGCCACAGTATGTGTTTGATGCGGCCAGCAGCCATGCCTGGAACTTTGGCCACCCCAGCACCTGCACCAGCTTGGCCATGGCCAGCTTTAACCAGGGCGACTGGGTCACCGGCTGCCGCCGCTTGAGCATGAGCGACGCAGGCCGCCCCGTATGGAGCTTTACCAGCCGCGTTGATCCCAAGACCGGAGCCAAGGTTTTCACATTCATTCAGGGCTTGGCCAACCGCCGCCAGGCTGAAACCAGCTTTTGCCATAAGGGGGTTGTATGAAAGACCTATTGGCCGATGTGCTGCTGTATGCCGTGCTGCTGGCTGCTGGTGCCATTGCTGGCATCACCTACGAAAACTCCCGGCAAGCGCAAGCCGATAAGACCGAGTTGCAAGAGCTGCAGCGCCGCGCTGCCAGCAACGCTGCCTGGTTGCGGGGTGAACGCGTGGCCAGTGAAAACCGCCTGACCCAACAGATAGCCGACCTTTACACCCAACTCTCCACCACCCAAGGCCAAGCCAATGAAAAGCACCAAACTCATGTTGCTGGCGTGCGCAGCGGCACTGTCAGCGTGCGCGTCCCCATCGTGCCCGCCAGCTGCCCCAGCGTCGTCGTGGGCACCGCCGCAAGTGCCACCGCTGCAGCTCCAACCACGCACGCCCAACTTGACCCAGCGGCAGCAGCAGATCTTGCAGCCATTCCCCACGAAGGTGACGCCGCAATCCGCGAACTCAATACGTGCATCGCCCAGTACAACCAAGTAAAGCAAGCCATGGAGGGCTGGCAAGCCAGCCTTGTCCAACTGGAGCTGCAGCATGATCAAGCCCCCTAGCCTGCGCGACCACCTCACGGCCGCACTGCCGCAGCTGCGCCGCAAGCCCGAAGACTTGATGATGTTCATCAAAGATGGACACATCGCCGCCACCGGCACCAAGGCGCTGGCCTGGCAGTGGCACTACACCGTGCGCCTGATCTTTTGCGACTACGGCGGGCACCCAGATGCCGTGATGGGCCCCGTGCTGGTGTGGCTGCGTGCGCACCAGTCTGAGCTGCTGCACAACCCCGATACCCAAAAACGCGCCATCCGCTTTGATGCCGAGTACCTGAACAGCAAGACCATGGACTTGGTGCTGGAGCTGGACTTGACCGAGGCCGTGGTGGCACGCCCCAAGCAAGATGGCCCAGCTGGTGCGTTTGAGTTACATCACCGTACTGAGCCACCCGGCCCGCACGACATGCCCACCGATACCGTCACGGCCCTGTACCTCAATGGCCAGCAGCTGGCCGCATGGCCTGCTCTTCCAAGTTCATCCGCACCAGGCGCATAAAACATGGATGACCTCCAGCGCCTCGACACATGGCTGGCTCCACTGCTGCACCAGCTGGGCCCCAGCCAGCAGCGGCAACTGGCCCGCCAAATCGCCCTGCGCCTGCGCGCTGCCAACCAGCAAACCATGGCCGCCCAGCAAAGCCCGGATGGGCAAGCCTGGCAGCCCCGTAAAAACCGCAGCCGTGATGCCCGTGGGCGCTTGCGCCAAGGCCCCATGTTTAGAAAGCTGCGCACGGCCCGCCACCTGCGTGCCCAAGTGCTGGGCAATGCGGCCGTGGTGCAATTCATGGGCCGGGCTGAGCGCCTGGCACGCATCCACCACTTCGGCCTGCGCGATCGCGTCGCACCCGGCGGTGCAGAAATTAGCTACCCAGCCCGTGAGCTGATAGGCATCAGTGAAGAGCAACTCGACCAGGTCACCGATCTGGCACTGAGCTTTCTCACCCAAGACTTGTAGTTTTTGCTGTAGCACCCGCCGCTACACGCGCACGCGCTGGCCTACGCGCAAGGGGCTGGGCACCATTGCTGATATGCCTGCCCAAGCCCCTGAACTGAGCCCGGTGGAGTTGTACCGCCTGCTTGCCAACATGATCCGCACCGGTCGTGTGGAGCAAGTGCGCACCGGCTCTGCTGCCGATCCTGCCCGCTGCCGTGTGCGCACGGGCGAGCTGCTCACCACCTGGCTGCCATGGGTCAGTCCTGCAGCCGGTGGCAGCGGCCAAACACGTCACTGGCGCACACCTGCCATCGGTGAGCCGTGCCTGCTGCTGGCCCCTGGTGGTGACTTGGCCCAAGCTGTGGCCCTATCCGGCCTGTTTAGCGATGACATGCCCCAAGGCGCGGTCAGCGAAGACGTGGAGCGCCATGACTTCAGTGAATCGGACTTTTGGGAGCACAACCGCCCTGCCAGCACGCTGCGGTTTGAAATTGCCGCTGCCATTGAGCTGAAGGTGGGCGCCTCTGTGCTGCACATCACCCCCGAAGGCACCAGGCTGACCACACCCAACTACACCGTGGACAGCCCCGATACCGAATTCACGGGTGCCGTCACCGTGCAAAAGCTGCTCACATTCAATGGCGGCATAGCTGGCCAAGCTGGTGAAGGTGGCTCCAACGCCATCCAGGGCGGCATTGCCATCGAAGGCGGAAGCCTCACCCACAACGGCAAGCACGTGGGCAGCGCTCATACCCATGCCAACAACGGTGCAGGAGTCCCCAACTGATGAACCGCACCACCGGCCGCAGCATCACAGGCATCGCACACCTCAAGCAATCCGTGGCTGACATCCTCACCACCCCGCTGGGCACGCGCCTGGAGCGCCGTACCTACGGCAGCCTGCTGCCCAGCCTGATCGACCAGCCCGACAACGGCCCCACCCGCCTGCGCTGCTACTCGGCCATTGCCAGCGCCTTGATGAAGTGGGAGCCACGCCTGCGCGTCACCCGTGTGGGCATTACCTCGGGCAATAAGCCCGGCCAAGCCACCGTGGACTTGGAGGGTGAATACCTTGGCCAAGCGGTCAGCCTGTCCACATCGCTGCAGATGCGAGGTGCTGCATGAGTGTGGATCTATCCCAACTGCCCGCACCCAACGTGGTGCAGCCGCTGAACTTTGAAGCCGAGCTGCTGCGCCTCAAAGCCATCGTGCGTGAAGAAATGGCAGGCGTTGAGCCTGAGATTGATGCCATCTTGACTCTGGAGTCTGAGCCTCTGGTCAAAGTGCTGCAGCGCATTGCCTATGAAAACGTGGCCATGCAAGCGCGTATCAACGACAGCGCCCATGCTTGCATGCTGGCCTATGCCACAGAGCAAGATCTGGAAGTGTTCGCCGCCAACAATGATGTGCAGCGCCTGCCTGGTGAGTCCGACGAACAATTGCGCCGCCGTGCCCAGATGGCGTTTGAAGGCCTGACAGTCGCTGGCAGCAAAGGCAGCTATATCTTTCATGCGCTGGGCGCAGATGCCCGTGTGCTGGACGCAATGCCGATCACCCCTACCGGCGGCACCGTGCGCGTAGTGGTGCTCAGCACCGAGGGCGATGGCAGCGCCAGCCAGGAACTGCTGGACAAGGTCAATGCCGCGCTCAGCCCTGACGATGTACGCCCCATGAGCGATACCGTGGAGGTGGCGTCTGCCGAAGTGCTGCCCTTCACAGTGGGCGCACAGCTTCGCGCCTACCCCGGCCCCATGCAAGCCAGCGTGCTCGAGCGTGCTTTGGCCAGCCTTGATACCTACTTGGCCAGCTGCCGCAAGCTGGGCTATGACGTGGCCATCACCGGCATTGCTGCCGCCCTGCACGTGCAAGGTGTGCAAAGCGTGGTGTTTGATGCCGCCATGCAAGATGTGGAGGTGTTGCCCCACCAGGTGGCGTATTGCACAGCCATCAACGTGACGCTGGAGGCTGGCAGCTATGTCTAGTGCCCCCACGCTGCTGCCACCCAATGCCACGCCGCTGGAGAAAGCCTTGGCCAAGGCTGGTGCCATGCCGCACCACCCTTGGCCAAGGCTGGTGCCATGCCGCACCACCCGGAAGAGATCCGCAAGCTGTGGAACCACCGTACCTGCCCGCTGCAGCTGCTGCCCTGGCTGGCATGGGCTTGGAGTGTTGACGAGTGGGATCCGGCTTGGACTGAAGGCCAGCAGCGCGCCATGGTGGGTGCATCCATCAAGCTGCACAAGAAAAAAGGCACCGTGTGGGCCGTGCGTGATGCCTTGCTGCGCTCTGGTCTAGAGAGCGTGCGCGTGATTGAAAAGCCCGCAGATGCTGCGCACTGGTCGCACTTTGATGTGGATGTGGTCATTGTGGACAGGCCACTCACCCAAGCAGCCATTCAGCGAGCACACACCCTGATTGAAGAAAACAAGGCACAGCGCAGTGTGTTGCGCACCTTACGTACCTCCATGCAAAGCCGCGGCGCCATGTACTACGCCATACACATGGTTACGGGCGCCATCACCACGGTCTACCCATTGCGCCTAGAAAGCATCAACCCTAAACCCATCGCCATGCACATGGCTTTTGGCGTGCACAGCGCCCAAACCACCACGGTTTACCCTATGGAAGCACCATGAGTCAGAAATACTTCACCACTCTTACCAATATCGGTGCTGCGTTGCATGCCAATGCACAGCTGCTGCAAACCACCGTGCCTTGGACCCACCTGGTGCTGGGCGATGGCAATGGCATGGAGCCTGTTCCAAGCCCTTCACAAACCAGTGTGATCCGCGAGGTGGATCGTTTGGCCATTTCCAGTATTGCGGCTGACTCTGACAACCCCAACTGGATCGTGATTGAGGCGGTCATCCCAGCAGATCGCGGCGGCTACGTCGTGCGTGAAACCGCACTCATGGGAGGCGCGGGGGGAAGCCAATGCATTGCAGTTGGCAATTACCCATCGGCCACAAAGCCATTGCTGTCAGAAGGTGCAGGTAGTGAGTTGGTGATTCGTGTGGTGGTGGAGGTTGCTCACACTGCGACGGTCACGCTCAAGATTGATCCGGCTGTGGTGATCGCTTCGCGGGATTGGGTAGAGAAACTGCATGCCACTGAACTTAAGCGCGGCTTAGTGGAGTTAGCTTCCGAATCTGAAGCTCGGGAATTGGATGACCGTCAGCGAGTTCTTACTCCCCACACACTGAATGCCGTTTTGGATGCAACCTTGGCTGTCTGCGGCATGGTGGTGTTTGACATCCCCGGCGTGCAAACGTGGCAAGTTCCTGAAATTCTGCGAAGTGGAAAGAAAAAAGCACGGGTTCGTGGTGTGGGTGGTGGTGGTGGCGCTGCCCGCAGAAGCACATCTGCGAACGTGGCGGTAACGGGCGGATCTGGTGCAGGTGGATTTGATGTTTTAGTTGACCTCACTGGTGTTGTCACAGTGACTGTGACAGTTGGCGCTGCAGGCACTGTTGGGGCGACCGCAGATTCGGCGGGGACGCCTGGAGGTTCTACAAGTTTTGGTGCTTATGCAAGCGCAGAGGGCGGGCTGGGCGGATTGATTAACGGAAATTCGCCATTAGGTGGAAATGCATATTCCTCATTGCCCGGAGCCTTATTGATTCGTGGTGGCGCATCAAACTCATCTGTTAGCTCCTCTTCTGGTTCAACTTTTGGAGGTGGTGGCGGGAGTTCTATGCTCGGACTTCCAGGGGGAATCAGTGCTTCTGGAGTGTCAGCAGTCGGGTATGGTGCAGGGGCTGGCGGATCAGTAACAAGTGGCAGTCCGCTCAGTACCTCTGGTGTTGTAATCATTGAGTGGTGAGGATGGTCTATGTGGGCACTAATTAATAGCAACATAGTCACTGAGCTGACTGAAATTAACCCAACGGGGCGCTTTCACCCAAGCATGATTTGGGTGCCTTGCACAGAGGGTGTACAAGTTGGTTGGCAGTATTCAGATGGCGTTTTTTCACCTCAACCTGCACTGCAGCTTAACGTGCAGCGACTCAAGGAAACGGTGACTCAGCGGCGCTGGGAGGTGGAGACAGGCGGCATCACTCTGTCCTCTGGCATTCACGTTGAAACAGGCGTCGATGATCAAAACCGCATCACCAGCGTGATTGCCAACGCACGTTTGGCTAACCTAGACACCGTCAGCTTCAAGGCCGCCAGCGGCTGGATAACGCTCGCGCTGGCTGAGTTGGAAGGTGTGGCGGCCGCCATCGCCATGCACGTGCAGGCGTGCTTTAGTGCGGAGCGTACTCACCATGAAGCCCTCGATGCACTGGAACTGCTGCATGCTGATGATAACCAAGCACTGCAACAAGCCCTGGAGGCCTACGACTTGGAGCAAGGCTGGCCAGCCACTGACTTGCAAACACCGCAGCCCGCTTAGTTCTTGCTGTAGCACCCACCGCTACACGCGCACGCGCTGGCGCACGTGAGGGGTGGTTGGCACCCTTGAGGGGTCGCCAACTCAACCCACACCAGCGCCCATGTCTACCGAATACCACCACGGTGTGCGTGTCCTCGAAATCACCGAGGGCGTGCGCACCATTCGCACCGTCTCCACGGCCATCATCGGCTTGGTTGCCACGGCTTCTGATGCCGACGAGGCCACCTTCCCCTACAACAAGCCGGTGCTGATCACCCATGCCCGCAACGCCATTGCCAAGGCGGGCAAGCTGGGCACGCTTGCTGCGTCGCTGGATGCGATTGCCGAGCAGTGCCTGCCCATCATCGTGGTAGTGCGTGTGCCCGATGGCGTGGGCGAAACCCCCGAAGAAAAAGCCGCCAGCCTGACCAGCAACGTCATTGGTACCACGCTGGAAAACGGCACCTACACCGGCATGAAAGCCTTGCTGGCTGCCCAAGGCAAGCTGGGCGTGAAACCCCGCATCCTGGGCGCCCCCGGTCTGGCCACACAACCTGTAGCGACCGCCTTCGCCACGCTGGGTGAGCAACTGCGTGCCATGGCCTACTGCGGCTGCTACAAAGATGTGGTGGCCGATTCCCTGCTCTACCGCGGTGAGTTTGGCAAGCGTGAGTTGATGCTGATCCACGGCGACTTCCAGCGCTGGGACACCACGGCCAATGCCACCGTGGATGCCTACACCGAAGCCTATGCCTTGGGCCTGCGTGCCAAGCTGGACTTGGAGCAAGGCTGGCACAAGACCCTCTCCAACGTGGCCGTCAACGGTGTCACCGGCATCAAGCAAGACATTTACTGGGACTTGCAAAACCCCGCCACCGATGCAGGCCTGCTCAACAGCAACGACATCACCACGCTGATTAACCGCGAGGGCTACCGCTTTTGGGGCAGCCGCACCTGCGCGGACGAGCCCCTGTTCAGCTTTGAATCTGCCGTGCGCACCGCCCACGTCCTGGCCGACAGCATTGCCGAGGCGCACATGTGGGCGGTGGACAAGCCACTGCACCCCAGCCTGATGAAAGACATCTTGGGCGGCGTCAACGCCAAGATGCGTGAGCTGACCTTTGGCGGCTACCTGCTGGGTGGGCAGGCTTGGTTTGATGCCGATGCCAACCAGGCAGCCACCCTCAAAGAAGGCCAAGCCTTTATTGACTACGACTACACCCCCGTGCCGCCGCTGGAGAACCTCACCTTCCAGCAGCGCATCACCGATCGCTACTTCGCTGACTTTGCAACCCGCGTGCAAACCGGCTCCTGAGCCCCCCCCTGAACACCTGGAGCAATCACCATGGGAATGCCCAAGATTCTTAAAAACTTTGCCACCTTTGTGGATGGCACCTCCTACGTGGGCGAGGTCACCGAAGTCGTGCTGCCCAAGCTCACCCGCATCTTGGAGGGCTACCGCGCAGGCGGTATGCGCTCTGAAGCCAAGGTAGACCACGGCTATGAAGCGCTGGAAGCGGAAATCACCGCCGCTGGCTGGCTGCAGGGTGTGCTCAAGCAGTGGGGTGGCGGCGTCAGCAGCGTGCCCCTGCGCTTTGCCGGTGCCGTGCAGTCGGATGACGATGCGGAGTACACATCCGTGGAAGTCGAAATGCGCGGCCGCTGGGAAGAGATTGACCCCGGCAGCGCCAAAGCTGGCGAGGGCACTGAGTTCAAGTGCAAGTTAGCCGTTACCTACTACAAGCTGACCATCAATAGTGAAGAAATCATTGAGCTGGACAGCATCAACATGATTGAAAAGGTCGGCGGCAACGACATGCTGGAGACGGTGCGCCAGATCTTGGGTATCTAAGCCCAGCCCCTTCCCCGCTGGGCGCCAGCCGCCCAGCCTTACCAACCACACCCGAACCAACACCCAGACTATGAACACCCCAGAAACCCAAACCACGTCCACTGCCACCCTTGTAGACAACGCATCCAGCAATACCAGCACCATCAAACTGGACACACCCATCATCCGCCCCAGCGGCCAGACGATTACCGAAGTCGCGGTGCGCAAACCCTTGGCGGGCGCCCTCAAAACCGTGGCCTTGGCTGATCTGCTCAGCTGCAAATACGAAGCGGTCGCCACGGTGCTGCCGCGCGTCACCACGCCAATGCTGCACAAGCAAGACGTGGAAGCCATGGATCCCGCCGACTTCTTTAAGTTGGGTAGCGAGGTCGCCGGTTTTTTGCTCAGCAAGGAACTCAAGGCCTCCCTGCCAGCGTAGAGCAAGTGATTGCCGAGGTGGCCTATTTCTTCCATTGGCCCCTCGACATTCTGGAAGCCATGCCGCTGCCCGAGTTGATGGACTGGCGCAACAGGGCGGTGGGCATACACAACGCCATCAACGCGCCCCCTGAAAAGTGAACCCCACTCATGGCTGAGAAAAACATGCGCTTGCGCGTCATTCTGGATCTGGCAGACAAGGCGCTGGCACCGCTCAAGCGCATCAGCCAGGGCAGCAGCGAAACCACGCAAACCCTCAAAGCCGCCCGTGACCAGCTCAAGCAGCTGGACGCCACCCAAAAAGCCGTTGGCGCCTTCCGCGAAACCCGCGCAGGTCTGGGCGAGACCGAGGCCAAGCTGCAAGCAGCACGCGAGCGGGTCAAGCAACTGGCCCTGCAGTTCAACCAGGCGGGCGTACCCACCAAAGCCATGACCACGGCCATGGCGGCCGCACGCACTGAAGCCAACCAACTGGGCGCCAAGTTCAACAGCCAGCAACAGCACCTGCAGCAGCTGCGCGACAAACTGCAAACCGCAGGCATCAGCACCAAGAACCTGGCCGAGCATGACAAGCAGCTGCGTGCCAGCATGGCGACCACGCGGCTTGATATCGCCAAGCAAACGCAGGCCCTCAAAGCACAAGCTGACATGCAGCAGCGCGTAGCAGGCATCAAACAAGCGCAGGCCGACAACGTGGCAGCGCGTGGCAATGCACGCGGGGCCCTGCTCGATGGCGTGGCCTTGGCGGCTGCCTTGGGTGCCCCCATCAAAATGGCTATCGACTGGGAGCAGCGCCTGGCAGAGCTGAACAAAGTGGCCGGCAAAACACCCGAGGAGCTGAACTCGATTGCCTTTGCCGCACAAAAGCTGGCCGTAGAGACTGGGGTGGCGCGCGAGGAAATCATTGGCGCATACATTGCCGCCAGCCAAGCAGGTTTTGCAGAGAGCGAGTGGGCGCAGTTTGCCGAGGTGTCTGCCAAGATGGGGGTGGCCTTTGACACCACCGGCGAGAAGGCTGGCGAAATGCTCAAGGCTTGGCGTGCAGGTATGAACCTGAGCATGGACGAAGCCGCAGCGCTGGCCGGTGCCGTGAACCACATTGCCAACAACATGAACGCCACCGCCAATGACATTGGCGATGTGCTGCTGCGCCAAGGCGCCGTGATGAAGTCCATGGGCCTGAGCGACACCCAAGCCGCCGCACTGGCAGCCACCATGCTCTCAGGCGGTGCGACCTCTGAAATTGCTGCCACAGCTGGCAAAAACTTCATGGGCGCATTGACCAAGGGCTTTGCAGCCACCAAGGGCCAGCGCGAGATCTGGGAAATGATTGGCCTGAACCCTGAGAAGGTGGCCAAAGACATGCAAAAAGCACCGCAGCAAGCCATCAAGGCCGTGCTGGCCAGCCTCAAGACTTTGGAAAAGCACGAGCTGGCCCCCGCCATTGGCATGCTGTTTGGCCAAGAGTCGGTCGGGGCAGCTTCTCAAATCGTGGGCAACATCGATGGCCTGCTGAAAGCCTTCAATCTGGCAGGTGACAGCGCCCAGACGCTGGGAAGCTTGCAAGCTGAGTTTGACAGCATGGGCAACACCACCCAGCAGCAAGCGCGCAAGGCCAGCGAAGGCATCAAGAATGTGACTACCGCCCTGGGTATGGGTCTGCTGCCCACCATCAACAACACCTTGGCAGCATTTGCCCCTATGGCTTTGGGGCTAGCTCAGTGGATGCAAGCCAACGAAGGCACCGTGACCACCGTGGTCAGCATCCTTGCAGCTTTGATGGCGTTCAAGATTGCCGCCATTGCTGGTGCCTACGCCTTTACGTTCATTCGTGGAGCGGTTCTTTCTGTGAAAGCAGTGATGCTGGCTGCACGCATGGGCTGGATGCTCTACACCGGCGCCATGGTAGCCAGCAGTGCCACCAGCAAAGCTGCGATTGTGATGAGTAAAGGGCTAGCTGCTGCACAGTGGCTGGTCAATGCTGCAATGTCTGCCAACCCTATTGGCCTGCTCATCATTGCCATCGGCCTTTTGATTGCTGCAGGCGTGCTGCTGTGGAAAAACTGGGATGAGGTAGTGGCCGGTGCCAAGCTGGTGTGGCAAGACCTGTCCAACTTTCTGGGCAACCTATGGACCAGCATTGCCACCACGGCCAGCACTGCCTGGGCTGGCATGGTGCAAAACTTCACCCAGTTTGGCAGCTGGATCATTGACGGCATCATTGGCGGCATCACCAATCGGCTGTCGGCCTTGAAAGAAACCATCGTGGGCGCAGCCAGCTCTGCAGCCAACTGGTTCAAAGAAAAGCTGGGCATTGCCAGCCCCTCCAAGGTGTTCACACAGTTTGGCGGGTGGATCAGCGAGGGGGCAGCCAAAGGCATTGAGGCTGGCCAAGCCAGCGTGCGTGCCGCCTCTGTGGCCATGGCGGCCGCTGCACTGGCGCCAGCCACTGCAGCCACTGGCGGTGCAGGCAGCGCAGGCCCTGCGCCCACCGTGGCGGCAGCCCCAGTCATCATGGCCAAGGCACCTGCCCCCGCTGCAGCGCCAGCCGGTGGCAACAACTACACCATCACCATCCAAGCAGCTCCAGGCGCTGACCCCAACGCCATCGCCCGCGCAGTGGCGGCTGAGCTGGACAAGCGCGAGCGCGCAGCCAATGCCCGAAGCCGCAGCGCTTTGTATGACACCAACTAAGAAGACCACCCCATGACCGGATCCATGCTCATGGCCTTGGGCCAATTCATTTTTGGCATTGAAACGCTGGCCTACCAAGAACTCAAGCGCAGCAACACTTGGCGCCACCCCAGCAGCAGCCGCATTGGCGCCCGCCCTGCCCGCCAGTTTGTGGGCGTGGGGGATGACACCATCAGCCTCTCTGGCTGGGTGGCCCCCGAGCTGGTGGGCAAATACACCAGCGTGGCAGAGCTACGCTCCATGGGAGACAGCGGGCAGGCCTTCGCCCTGGTCAGCGGCACAGGGGAAGTGTTTGGCCAATACGTGATTGAAAGCCTGAGCGAGACCGGCACCCTGCACCATGCAGATGGCACCCCGCGCCGCATCGCGTTTGATCTGCAGCTGGCCCGCGCTGACGACAACGCAGGCGGCGCCAAAGTCACGGTCAATGAGCAAGGCCAGTACGTAGCGCCGACCATGGCCCCTGGGGAAGAGTAAGCGCCATGGCAGGCAACGTCACCACCACCCACTACCAGCACCTTGCCCCCACCTACCGCCTGGTGGTGGCAGGCAAAGACATTACGCCCAAGCTCAGTGCGCGGCTGGAGAGCCTGTCACTCACCGAGGGGCGCGAGAACCAGGCCGACCAGCTTGACCTGGTACTGCTAGACCATGACGGCCAAGTCATCATCCCCACCAAAGAAGCAGAGATTGAGCTGTACATCGGCTGGGAGGGGCAGCCTCTGATCGACAAAGGCAGCTTTGTGGTGGATGAGGTAGAGCACAGCGGCGCACCAGACAAACTCACCATCCGCGCCCGGGCTGCCGACATGGGCGGCGAGATCCGCACCCGACAAGAGAAAAGCTGGCACAGCACCACACTGGGTAACGTGCTGGCCGAGATTGCCAAACGAAATAGCCTGACACACAAGGTAGATCAAGCGCTAGCAGCTATCAAAGTTGCACACCTTGACCAGACCAATGAAAGCGATATGCACTTCATCACCCGGTTGGCCCGCAAACATGATGCGGTGGCCACGGTCAAGAAAAAGCATTTGCTGTTCATGCCCATCAACGGCACCAAAAACAGCAAGGGCCAAAGCCTGCCGGTGGTCACCATTACCCGTGCTGACGGTGACCAGCACCGCTGGGCCACCAGCGCCCGCGATGCGTTTGATGGCGTGCGCGCCTGGTGGTCTAACAGCGTGAACGGCAAGCGCAAAGAGGTGATTGCGGGCAAGAAAACCCGCAACATGAAAACGCTCAAAGAAACCTACGCCAGTGAGCAAGATGCACTGGACGCCGCCAAGGCAGAGATGCAGCGCCTGGAGCGTGGCGGTGCCACCTTCTCGCTCTCGCTTGCAATTGGCCGCCCGGAAATCACTGCCCAGTCACCGATTGCTGTGCGCGGCTTTAAGCCGGAAATCGATGGGCAAGACTGGCTGGTCAAAGAAGTCACCCACCGCATGGATGGGGGGAGCGGGTGGACTAGCCAGGTGCAGATGGAGAGGGGCGCACAAGAAGACAGCGGCTCCGAAGCCAAGCGCTGACGGTAAAAACCATCATGAATAGTTGCCTACTGATTTCATAGCGCAGCTGCAAGGATGGCGTAAAGCAAAGCCGAAATCAGCGATCAAGCGCAAAGCAGTACTGGCAAAACCCGCCATATACTGTATGCATGTACAGTTACCACTACCTCGCAGGCCTGCCCGTTCCGGCAGACTCGGCCCCCATGCCACTGCCGCTGGCTGCAGCCAAAGTGCGTGGGGGCTTCCCCAGCCCTGCTGAAGACTTTGCAGCCAAGCGAATTGACTTGGCCAAAGAACTCATCTTTCACCCGCAATGCACCTTCATCCTGCGCTTGACTGGCGACAGCATGGAAGGTGCGGGCATGTTTGATGGCGACCTGCTGGTGGTAGACAAGTACTTGCGCCCCCAGCACGGTGACATTGTGGTGGCCGAGGTGGATGGAGACTTCACCTGCAAGCGCCTGCACATGCGCAATGGCCAGTTTCACCTGCACCCAGAAAACCCCACCTACCCCGACATACGCCCCAAACCCGGCCAGACCATTGAGATCTGGGGCGTAGTCACCAGCTGCGTGAAGCGTTTTCGCAAGGCATAAGGCGCCACCATGTTCGCCCTGCTCGATGGCAATAACTTCTACGCCAGTTGTGAGAGGGTGTTTCGCCCCTCACTCAAGGGCATCCCCCTTGTTGTACTGAGTAATAACGACGGCTGCGTCATTGCCCGCAGCGAAGAGGCTAAGGCCATCGGCATCAAAATGGGCCAGCCCTACTTTCAGGTACAGCACCTGCACACCACCCACGGCATGGTGGCCCTGAGTGCCAACTTTGCCCTGTACGGTGACATGTCAGACCGCATGATGAGCCTGGCTGCAGGCATGGGCCCCGAGCAAGAGATCTACAGCATTGACGAATGCTTCATTGGCCTGCAAGGCGTGGCAGACGTTACCCGCCGCGCCCACGCCATACGCAGCCGCATACAGCGCGGCATCGGCATTACCACCTGCGTGGGCATAGCCCCCACCAAAACCTTGGCCAAGCTGGCCAACCACATCGCCAAAGACGCAGAGCGCAAACCCGGCTCGTACCCACCTCACTTGGCAGGCGTATGCAACCTGGCAGAAACAGCCCCTGAATTGTTGGCCCACATGCTGCGCTGCACGCCTGTCGGTGATGTATGGGGAGTGGGCCGCCGCATAGCCAAGCGCCTGTGCGAGTACAACATTGCCACCGCGTGGGAGTTGCGCAACGCCCCTGTACCTTGGGTGCGCAGCCAGTTTGGCGTGGTGCTTGAGCGCACCGTGCGCGAGCTGCAAGGCACTGCCTGCCTGCAGCTAGAAACCCAGCCGCCCCCCAAACAGCAAATTGCCTGCACGCGCAGCTTTGGCAGGCCGGTGACAGAGCTTGCGCCGCTGATTGAGGCTGTGAGCCACTTCACTCAGCGGGCAGCAGAAAAGCTGCGCATGCAAGAACACCGCTGCGGCGCCGTGCACGTGTTTGCGCACACCAGCCCCTTCAGGCCAGACGATGCCCGCTTTGCCCAAAGCGCCACCATCCAACTGGTGCAGCCCAGCGCAGACACCGCTGTGCTGCTTGCCGCGGCGGAGCGAGGGGTAAGAAAGATTTATGAACCCGGTTACCGGCTAGCCAAGGCGGGGGTGATACTGCTGGACTTGTCCCCCGTCACGCGACAGCAGACCTCATTGCTTGAAGCACCGCAGCGTGAAAGTGGCAGAGACATGAGCGCCTTGATGGAAGCCATGGACCGCATCAATGCGCGCTGGGGCAAGGGGGC
Organism: Comamonas sp. UBA7840; assembly: GCF_002501455.1. NCBI lineage: Bacteria > Pseudomonadati > Pseudomonadota > Betaproteobacteria > Burkholderiales > Comamonadaceae > Comamonas > Comamonas sp. UBA7840. Next base: position 28,537 of record NZ_DLTI01000028.1, read on the forward strand.
GTTGTGTGCGGGTAATGCGCTATATGCCAGCGAGTGGAGGATGAGACAGGAAAAGAGATCACCAAATTACACCGCACTTTTAAACGAAGCACCTTCGGTTAAATGAAATTTTTAAGTTCAAATATTAATAAATTTATCTTTATCAAAAAATCCATATTCAACTCTAATTTCACTTAAATCCCAATAATCCATAATGTAGTCGATGAATTTCATATTTAAAATACCATCTATATTATTTTTAATATCATCTTCCTTACCATGTATAACGACATTAAATTGAACAGAATTATTTAACTCAATATTTAATTTATTTGAAAAGTAATCGTTTATAGAATCAAAGTATCCATGGTCATGAAATTCAGATGCTTCTTCAAATGACTTTACAATGTAAATCCTTAGCAACTTATTGTCATGCAAATAGTATTTAATGCGCAGAGAAGATTCCGAAGCTCCTTCTGCATTAAATCCATAATTTTGATCAATCCACTTTGAAACTTTTAAAAAATTCAAACTATCCATCATGTCCCAAAGTCTTGACTTTATATTTACTGAACCTCTAGTATTTTTATAATTAATTTTTAAATTTTGATTATTTATAGAATCATTCTTATCTTCCTCTGCGACGTGCACAATTTCATCAACTGTTTTCGCAGAAATATTACCATTAAAATATTTATTCGCATGAACGACAAAATTTTGATAGTTATACATCCAAAAGTTATCAACATTAGAAAATCGTCTAATCTCTCTAATGAGTTCTGGCTGAGGGCCAATAGTTTTGCCCTTTTCAATAAGCCACCAATCTTCTTTGCTATCACCTGTGACAAAAATAACATTTTTTATAGAATTTTCCTTGGAATAGCTAAGAAGCTGCTTCCAAAGTATGAGATCACCAAATTTTCTTTGGTATTTGATTCCATCAAAAATAAACGTAGATTGATTGGCTGGGTTATCTTTTGAAACATCAAGATAACCAGGCGGAATTTTTTCAGCATATCTATCCTCACCATCCTGCGTGAGGTTATCTAAATCGTTTTGATTTACTGGCCCTTCACCGACTCTTCCATCAAGCAAATTATCTATTTTCGTACGCACCGGATCAGATGAGCCCAACTCAAGTTGGTTATCTTGAATTTTAGATATAGAGCTTGATATTTTTTCTTTCAATAAGTCAAGAGATTCAAAGATCGGCTCAACATCTACATCAATACCTCTTTTGGGTATTTGTAGATCATCTATATTTTTTCTTAAACTAATTAGAAATTTATCTGATTCACTTAAAATATCTTGGATCTTTTTTTTCTCAGAACTAATTACAGTTGTTCTATTTCTTTGAAACTCTAATGCAACTTGGTGAGGTATCCATATCCTATCGTTAAGACGATTCAAAAGATCGAAAAGTTCATCACTTGCAAACTTTGGGAGTTTGTATAAATTTAATAAAACATTTGTATCGAGGACAAAAATAGAATTACTCCAAAGATCGGAAAATTCTTTGTCTGTAGGGCTGTAAAAACCGAAAAATTTATTTTTCATTTAGTTAAATTTTTTATATATCAAAACTAAGGAATAAATAGTTTAAATATTAATCACTAAAAAATATTTTACTGTTAATATTTCGACGCTCAAGCATTTGTCAATTTCTGCGTAGCTTCCGCCACTCCCAAGGCGGCACGGCGTGCGGATCGCTCCACAACCCTTGCTTGCCTTGAATGGCTGAAGCTTCGGTTTGACCGTAGCGCTTGCGCGCATCGGCGGTTTGCTCATGTGCGTAATCGCGGTACCACCAGGCCATGCCAGAGCGGATCATGGCGAGGCCGATATCGCCGGACTCTTGAGTGCTGACGTTGCAAATCTTGCGTTGATAGCGGTCGGTTTTGTAGCAGGCCAGCTGCACCGGCTTCATGTAGACCAATTCAGAAAGCGTCTGTTTGGAACGCTGCCCGAAAGGCTGTCGCTGCTCTGGCGCATCGATGGCGCCAAACCTGACGGTGATTTGCTCATAGCTGCCTTGCTGGCCGCAACGCACTTTGATCGTGTCACCGTCAGTCACTCCGACCGTCAAGCACTCTAACGATTGAGTGGCTGCAACAGACGGAAGCAATGAGCCGAATAGAAAGATTGCAGATGCTGCTAGCTTCACGGATCAATCCGAAATTTTGGTGCAGCGATTCAATAACTTTGCGTAGGCGCGTGATGTGTATTCACTGGGAATAATCCATCCGCCATAGTTCTGATTGCGTCGCCCATCCCATCGGCAAATATCAAACATGATTTGCTCTAATGGCCCAGAGGAAGAGCAAGACACAGACATATCGCCACTTGGCAGTTTTGTAGTTTTGATCTGGCCATCCATCCCAGACACAACAAAGATACTCATGCCACTCCCTGATGACTAACACGGCCAGCATGGCCTGTTACGTTCAACTGAAAAAACTTGCTATGACCAGTGATAGCAACCATGTAAGGAAATACCAGTTGTAACAGATGGTACTGTATTCTTGTGGGCCAACCAACTATCAATGGAGGCCAAGATGCAGCAGTACGAGGTTTACAACGCACTGAGATCAATGAAGCGCTTGCAGAAAGCTCACAAAACATTTCTGGACGCGTTGGCGGCACAGCCAGAAGTGGAATCAGACCTAGGTACTGTGCAGAGCACAAGCGAAGGCGTTTCGCTGCAATGCTTGGGCTATGACGTCGCAATACGCCAAAGACCGATTTCTCTGCAAGCTGGCGAGCTAGCTTACGAGTACGAATTTATTGTCGAGTGCTGGGGCGAAAAACACGTGATCATGCGCCTGTACATGACTACGCAAGGCAACTTGTATAGGGCGGCAGACTTGAGTGAATACTTTGATAGTGTTGATGGCTGGTCGACACGCAACACACTGATAACCGAAACCTTCATCAAACTGCTGCAATCAAAGGTCTTTGCTCCAAACCAAATCAAAACAAGCCCTGTACAGGGCTTGAGTGTTTAGAAAAAATGCATGTGTGCCTGCTGGTACCACTTAGGTGCAGAAACATGGTCGGGATGCCCTTCAGACGTAGCTTGTTCCCACTCGCATTTGGAAACCAGCGTCTTCAGGTTTGGAGGCTCCCGCAAATCAATGGCTGCACGGTCGACTTCCCATGCACACAAACAAGTTTCGTTCAAATCTGCCAACGGCGTACTCTGAATTTTTCCAGAGAAACTGATGGCCTCTTCGGCCAATTCTTTGTGTGACTGACGGCGGTCACCGTAGCCGTAAATCAAGGCTAGCAAGCTGGTGAGAGAAATTCCTGCGCCCACCCAAGGCAGGTTATCGGTAAGCGATTTTCCCAGCACGGCAACACCGCCAGCCACTGCAGCAACTTGGGTCAGCTTATCCATCCAGTCAAAGAAACGCTGACGCTTGCGGTGATAGCGATACGTAATGCCAGCCCAGTTCAGCAGCTCAGCACGGCGCTGGTACAGGCGCGTCCATTCAGCGTCATCAGCAACGTCCGAAGCTTGCGTATCGAGCGATGAATCAGTCTGCATACCTCAGCCTTTCAAAAAAGAAAACGCCGTGGCTCACTTTCCCTTGGGTCGTGCGGGAATATCTGAAACCGGTGGCGGTGCTGCATTGCGCGTCACAAAGCCATCTTGGCCACGTACTTGGGGGTCGCCAATTGTCGAGGGACGGTTTACACCACTACCGAAGCTCTCATTTTTAAAACGTTCGGACGTTAATGCTGCGGAATCAAACACAGGCACCGTCTTGCCTGAAGTCTTTTTTTCACCTGACATCTTGCCTCCCTCTCTTGCTATGTTGGTACGAGTGCCAATTGGTTAGATGGCTAGCTACTCCGGCTTTAAAACTTCTGCAACTGCAGCCAGTGCCGCTCGACCCTTTTCGCCACTATCGCGCCAGGCTTGCAGCAGTGCGCGTTCGGCGGGTGCCAGGGTGGCCTCTGACTCGTCGGCGTGTTTGCCTGTCACAACGAAAAGCACGTCAACTCCCAGCTTGTTCATCAGAGCCAACGCTTGGGCATTGGGCGTGGATTCGTTCTTTTCCCATTTGAGCAACGCACCGCGTGAAACCTCACATGCTTCTGCAAAAGCAAGTTGTTGGATGTTCAGGCGCAGCCGTTCGCTTTTAATGCGATCACCAAAAAGATCACAAAAGTTTTCGTTCATCTATTGACCGCTCACTTTTGTGAGCATATGATGCGTTTACGTTGTAACAATCTATGCCCAATAGTACATGACCACGTCAGCACAACCTACCCCTGCGCAGCTCACGCGCAAACACTCTGGTTCCGTAGAGCGCCTGGTGCATGAAAAGCCCATTGCTCTGCGCCTTGAAAAGCGTGAGCTGCAAGACGCACATGACATGGCCAAGGCTGAGGGCCGCAGCTCCAGCAACTTTTGCCGCCTGATTTATTTGATGGGCGTGGCTGAGTTCCGCCGCCGTGGCCGCATTGAGCTGACAGCGGCCGATATAGCCGCTAACGGCTAAAGCAGGTGGCGTGCAATGGTGGGGCGTTTTCATTTTTCTGACAGCAATTCTCAGGCGGCCAAGGCTGCTTTGGTTGCCAGCAAGCGCCTGAATGAGGCGGCTGATGCAGCGCGTGCGTCTGCGGGTGAAACCGCGCAAGGCAGTAGCCAAGCGGTGCAAGCTGTAACAGCCAAGCAGCCCTTCAAGGGCACCAGCAAAGAATCAACGCGCTTGCCTTGCCCACATTGCCGCTGGCCCAGCGTGATTCGCACCAGTGAGCAAATGTCGGTGCTGACACGGCAGTACGTGTTTTGCTGCGTGAATGCTGAATGCGGCCACACCTTTGTGGGCACGCTGGAAATATCGCGCACCCTCTCGCCTTCCGCCACGCCTGACCCAAGTGTGAACCTGCCCCTTTCCAGCCACGTGCGCCGCGACATGCTGCGCGCCCAGCTGGAGCATGCAGCCACCTCTGCACACACCGCCCGCAACACCGCGCCTGTGACAGGTGATTTATTCAGCCAGGGCGCACCGCCTCCTGACTGATACCCCTAGCGCCTAGCGCGCTGCCTTCCCCTTTTGCTTAACGACTGACAGAGCCTGTTTGCAGGCGCTGCGGGATTTTTTACGCCTTTTTTTGGATGGAGACGGTGATACAAGCACAGATCGAAAGCCAACGCGAACCACTCAAACCGCTGGGCAACTTTGAGATTGCGCCGGAGTTCAACACTGACAAGCAACCTCTTGATGTGGTGTACGAGCACCGGCACGCGCTCTACGTAAGTGATTTTGAGGGTGCCATCAGCATTGCCTCAACAGTGCTGCGCGGAATTTCTAAACCGCAGGGGTATGTGGATCTGGTGGTGGTTGAAGGCAATGAGTGCATCAACTTGTCCTACTCCCCCGGGCAAGCCCGCACCTTGGCCAACCTGTTGCTTGCTGCCGCAGCCGATGCAGATGCTGCTTTGGCCCAACTGGTTGCGAACAAGGAAGGCGGTGCAGCATGAGTCTGTTCCGCATTACCCATATTGACGAGCACCACACACGCCGCCGCATGCGTGTGCTGGCCTGCAACTGCCGCCAAGCCTTGCGCATGGTGGAACAACAGTTTGGCGATGCATGGTTTGCCAGCGCTGTACGCATGGAGGTGCAGCCATGAACGCCCCCGCAACCATGGATGAGCTGCAGGCGCAAATGAAAGCGCTTGGCAAAGCGGTGAAGGCGCAAAAACCACCCAAGCCCAAGCACCTGGGCAAGCCTGCCGCCAGCCTGAGCGTGCCCGAAGCGCGTGAGCGCCTGCGCACCCTGCGTGATGGGCTGCTGCAAAAAGCCAGTGGCGGTGTGTGGATGGACGGCGAGAGCCGCGAGTGGGCGCGCGTCAGTCATGAGCACCGAATGATGGTGATGATGCTGGCGGGCATTAGCGGTGACTTGGATGCACTGGCTGCCCGTGCGTGGCGTGAGTTCACCCCGGCGGAGCGTGCAGCGGTGAAGGGCGAAATGCGCGCGGCCAAGCGCACGTTTTCTGCCGTGGCTGCACTGTGCAGCCGCTTGTGATGTGGTGGTGAGCTGAAAGCTATGGCCCGCAAACCCATCACCAGAGCCGTGCAACACGCTGCGCGCAGCTTGCCTACCGCTTCCCTGAAAGAGTGGAAGCGGCACAAGCCCGCACCGTGGATGGCCAAGCGCGCACTAGATGCGCTGCTGCGTGCCGTGCCCGAGCAATGGCGCCAGCCGATTGCGCTGAGCGGGCTGGGCAAGCTGGATTTGCACAACCCAGACCCTGCCCCGCTGTGGCTACAAAGCTGGGATGCCATGCAGGCCATTGCAGAGTTTGACCAGCGCTTTGGCCGCGCCAGTAGCTGGAACCTGACCGATGGCGAGATCTGCGCATTGGCCAAGCGCATTGTGCAAGAAGCTCAAGAGCTGGACGCGGCCATGGTGGCCGAGGGTGCAGATGTGCCCCAGCGCATTGACACGGTGCGCATGTTGCTGCGCATGCTGGGTGTGCAAGAAAGCCGTCCGCTGCAAGGTGAGCCTGACATCAAGCGCAGCCACGACCCCAAGTGGTGGCGGATGTTGCTGCGCAAACACGTCGCCCGGGTGGTGGAAGGTGGTGCCGTGCGCTTGGGAGTTGTGAACCGCAAGCAAGGTGGCTATGCCAGTGACTTGGCAGTACGCCGCCGCCAAAACCAGATTGAGCGTAATCACGAGGCACTCAAGCGCAGCCTGTTCAAAAACGAGGCTGGCCAGATTTGGACGCTGGCTGAGTTGTCAGCACTGTCACCCTCGAACCCCGTCATTCGCGGCGGCGAGTTGATGACACGCATTCGCGGTGCGGAAGATTACGCAGACGCCCGCAACCATGTGGGCCTGTTTTTTACGCAGACTGCACCCAGCCGGTTTCACCCCATGACCGTGGGCGCCGGTGGCAGGCCACGCCCCAACCCGCGCTATGACGGGGTGAGCACCCCGCGTGATGCGCAGATGTGGCTACGCACCCGTTGGGCGCGGTTTCGGGCGCACCTGAAAAGCAAGGGCGTTCAGATATACGGCATTCGTGTGGCAGAGCCGCACCACGATGCCACACCACATTGGCACATGCTGATTTGGGCAGAGACCGAGGCAGAAGCGCAATACGTGGAGCTGGCCATGAAAGTGTGGTGGCTGGCTGAAGACGGCGACGAGCCCGGCGCTTTCAAAAACCGCGTGAACTGCAAGCGCATGACCAGCGGCGGTGCCGCAGGCTATGTGGCCAAGTACATCGCCAAGAGTGTGGGCCACGCTGCGCTGGCTGACCACCTGGACGTGGTGCAAGGCCAGCTGTGGGATGTGGAGCAAAACGACATGCCCGGCCACCGCCGTGTGGATGCGTGGGCGGCCACTTGGGGCATTCGGCAGTTTCAGGCCATTGGCATGCCCAGCGTGTGCGTGTGGCGTGAGCTGCGCCGTGTGGGCAAAGACCAGATCAACACCCTGCACCGCGCTGGAGACCAGACTACGCACCGTGCGTGGGTGGCCTGCCACCGAGAAGGAAACATTCAAGCCAACTGGCGCGTGTACATGGAGGCCATGGGCGGGCACTGCCGCCCGCGTGGCCAGTGGCACCTGCGCATGGCGCATCGCCCGCTGCGTGATGGTGAGTGCAACCAGTACGGCGAGGCGCTGACCGTGGGCCGCGTGGTGGGCCTGCAGACCGCCCGTGGCCAATGGCTGATTAGCCGCCGCTTGGCATGGACGCCTGTAGCCGCTGAAACCGAAACATTCAACCCTGAACTGTGCACGGATAGCGATTCCGGCTGTTCCCTCGCCATTGGCGAGGCACGAGCGGCCATGCCGCGAGCTTGGACTGGTTTCAATAACTGTAGAGGTCGTCTGACAGGCGAGCTGCGCAGGGCCCTTTTGGGCCGTGGAACCCACGAAGCCGAGGACTGTTTGCCCGGTTTTCCTGGCCGGAGTAGCGACGAATGGCGCTCCATCGGCCCCTCCCCCATCCCTTTTTACTGACCTGAAGCCCCCAGGAGGATTAGCGATGCCTGCAAAACGCACCGAACCCAGCCGAAGCCTGCTCAATCAGGCATCCGGTTTCAAGTACACGAACTCCGCCAGCACGAATCTGGCCAAAAAGTTTGCCGACATGCGCCGCGCCGCAGCCAAGGCCGAGCGCGAAGCCGCCAAGCAGCAAGCCAGCGCCGCGCAAACCCAGCTGGAGCTGGCCACCGTGACCGCCTTCCCCATGACCCGCAAAACCGCCAACGCCTTATGAGCACCCCAACCATTCAGAAAGAAAAGACCTGCACCCGCTGCAGTGAAAGCTGGCCAGCTGACGCCGAGTTTTTTACGACAGACCGCACCAAGGAAGACGGACTGCACGACCAGTGCAAAGCCTGCCGCGTGGACTGCTACTACAACCGCCGCAATTTTGGCCAGCTCACCAAAAACCTGTGCGGCGTGTTCACTGCACTGGTCACAAAACAAGAGCAGGCAGCGCTTGCAAATCAATAACTTCAATGGAAAACATCATGCAAACACAACAAGTACAAGCGCAAGCAGCTATGAAAAATGAATGCCAAGCACTAACACTGCCCGCCGTCATCCAGCGGCTGACTACAGAACAAGCACAGGTGAGTGCTGAGCTGAGCCGCATGCCTGCGGATGCATGGCTGAACGCACGCGGCCGAGCGCTGGCCAACCGTGAGCAAGAGCTGTTCACCACGCTGACCGTTTTGCGCGACATGACCAAAGCCACATTCCAAATCGCTGAACCCAGTCACTAAGAGGAAAACTTGCCATGTACATGATGATTTTTCGCGTGGTGCTGATGCCCGCTTTGGTCATGCTGAGTTTTTTCACCGGCTGGCGCATGGCTGTGCGCATGATTGCCGACGAGTGCCAACGCTTCGGTGGCTTTGTCTCTGGCAACAAAGAATTCCGCTGCATCAGCACCATGCAGATGTGGCTGATGCACGAATGCCCCAACAAGCGTGTGTATGTGGCTGGGCCCATGACTGGCCTGCCAGAAAGCAACTACCCCGCCTTCAATGCAGCCGCCGCACGCCTGCGCAGCAAAGGCTGGCACGTTGAAAACCCTGCCGAGAACCCCGCGCCCCACGTGGATGCTGCCTGCGACTGGACGGCTTATATGCGCATGGGCGTCAGCCAGCTCATGACCTGCCACGCCATTTACCTGCTGCCGGGCTGGCAGCAGTCCAAAGGCGCCAGCCTGGAGTACATGGTGGCCAAGCAACTGGGGCTGATGGTCTACGAACACGCCACGCAAGACGATGTGCTGCAAGAGCAGTTGCAGGCCTTGGTGGCCCAGTCACGCAAGCCACAAGCACGCACAGCAAAAAGCAATGCCAGCGCCGGAGAGGCCTGCGCTTAAAGCTATGAATTCAGGAGAGCAAACCATGAACACCACCGATTTGCAAACAACCAACCAAGCCGCAATGGCCAGCAGCGCACCACGGCTGGACACCGCTGGCATCGCCGCCCTGCTGGGCCTGAGCCGTGAACACGTCACCGACCGACTGACCAAGCGCCTGGACTTTCCCAAGCCCTATATCAATGTCAGCCGACGCACGCGCTACTGGCGCACCAGCGATGTGCTCAAGTGGATGGGAGGCAAATAGCCTTGTACTTTCCGCCAAACCCAGCCAGCGCTGGACTTATCGAAATGCTGCGCAGGGTCTCCTACGTCGGCCGCGACGTGGTGCGCGAAACCGCCCGCATCATGCGCATGCTTTGCACGTGGCCAGATGGGGAAATCGCTAACAACACTGCCCGCGGCAAAGGGGTGCAGGTGCAGGTGCATGTGACGATGAACACATAATCCGCGCATGTTCAAACCAAAAATTAATAGAGGGGATACATGTCGTGCAGCTTATTTAAACCAACCACACCGCTCCGTACCAAGATAGGCGTGGTCGTGACTGCGGTGTATCTCCTTCTATTGGGTCTGCTGCTCTACGCAAAGTGGCCACAGCTCATCACACTAGAGCTTAATGAGCTTGGAGATTTCGCGGCAGGAGCCTTTGGCCCACTCGCATTCCTGTGGCTGATTCTTGGATACATGCAGCAAGGCGATGAGTTAAAGCAAAACACGGATGCTTTGAGGCTTCAAGCCGAGGAACTTGCTAAAAATGTCATGCAGCAAGAAGCACTTGTTGCACTCGGCCAGCAGCAGCTAGAGCGCGAGAAACAGCAGGTGCAAGACGAACGCGACAGACAAGCAGCAGCGGCTCGTCCAAAATTTGAGCTTTCAGTCGTGCGTGATGCATATGAAATTGATGGCTGGACAAGGCTGGAGATAAGAGTCCAAAACGTTGGTGCCATTTGCAGTCACATGCGTGTTAACTCTGACACTAGAGGCCTGCACGTCACATTGGAGCCACACGCAAGTATTAACCATACTTGGTGGGTCATTGCTCAAGGTTCAGCGACTGAACCATTTGAAGTATTTGATTTCAGCATTAGCTACTTGGACATTGCAGGAAGTGCAGGCTCACAGAAAGTTTTCGCTAACCTTGATGGTGATGAAGAGTCCCGCTGGTTTAACGTGTATGGCGAAGACGATATGAGGCTATGGGAAGCGCGCCGTTCTATAAAGAACCCAAGAGATGGCAGCAAAGCTATTGATTCATTGATTCCCAGCTAATTTAAATTCGAGCAGCAATATCTTCGGCAGTCTCGCGATAGTAAGTATTGAACAGCTCGTTGATATCCACGTGACCACTGATTCGGGCCAGCGTCATAACATCCACACGCTTGCTTAGCAGAGTCAGCGCCGTGGCCCGGAGGTCATGAAACCGCAGCCCTTCAATCATGGTGCGGTCACGCAGCTTGCGATAAAGCACATCACGGCTGGCATCACTGATAGTGAAATAAGCATCACGCCCCTCGCGCTGGGCCTGCGCCTCCAGCACACGCAGCAAACGCACGGCCCGGCTGGTGAGTGGAACGCGGCGGGCACCAATCAATGCTTCGGTCTTGTGCTTGGGTAGCTCATAAACCTTTCGCTTGAGATCCACGGTGCTGCGCGACATGCGCAAAATCTCTCCGCTACGCATGGCGGTGTGCAAGGCCACCAGCATGGCCCAGGCAGCTTGCTGTTGTGGTGTGTTGGGCGCCACACGTGGTGACGCGCCAGCAGAACGCAGCATGCGCCGGATTTCTGTCCACCCGCCTGTGCGGCGCCGTGCATGCGCTTTAGCCGGTAGACGAATCTCTTGCCAAGGGCTTTTGGGTGCCCACTTCCACTGCTTCACGGCAATTGTCCAGACAGGGCGGTATTGCTGAGCCTCACGCAAAACGCTGGAGCCTGAAACCTGCTTAAGCCGAGCATCGCGCCAGTTGGCTAGGTCGTCAGCTGTGATCTCGTGCAGCACCTTGTTGGCCAGCTCGGGGAAGTCTCGCAGCCAGGCATCAAACCGCAAGTTGTCAGCGCGTGATGTGCTGGCCGTCTTGCTGTCTGTGACTTCGCGCCGGTAGCGCTCTACCGCTTCAGCCAAGGTGCGGCGTGGATATTCACCACGCGCGCCAGACAAAATCGCCGCTTCTTCAGCAACGGCCCACGCCTGTGCCTCTGCTTTGGTTGGGCGCGTTGCTGTTCGCCGCACGCCTGCGCGCTCAACCTCTGCGCGCCATCCGTTTTTGACTTTTCTTAAGTACGCCATCTGCCCCTCACCACAGAAAAATCCCGCGCGGGATTTCAGTCGGGATCTGCGCGGGAAACACATGTAGTTTTATACAGTTTTATGCCGGATAGGGTAGGTTGTTTGAGGACACTTTAGGCAAGAAAAAAGCCCGTTCTCAGAGGGAGAAACGGGCTTTTGCCGGATTCGCTTGGATCAAGCGATTTTTGATCGTGGTGCGCGGGGCGGGACTCGAACCCGCACAGTGTTGCCACCGTCAGGACCTAAACCTGGTGCGTCTACCAATTTCGCCACCCGCGCGGTTTTGATAACTGCAGGCTAGAACAAACCCACCTGCGTCATAGGTCAATCGGCGATTTTAACCTCGAAAATATCCCTCCCACACATTCCCTGTCATCATTTTTCTTGCGCGTACTCCAGCTCGGGACGTTTCACACGGAAACATGCGGCATACATGGCAGGCAATGCAAACAAGGTCAGTACCGTAGCCACAATCAACCCCCCCATGATGGCCACGGCCATTGGCCCCCAGAAGACACTGCGCGACAAAGGAATCATGGCGAGCACGGCGGCAGCCGCAGTCAACACGATCGGGCGCAGCCGCCGCACTGCAGCTTCGACAATCGCATCCCAAGCTGCTACGCCACGCGCTCTATCTGACTCAATTTGGTCAATCAAAATCACTGAGTTGCGCTGAATCATACCCATCAGCGCGATGACACCCAGTAGCGCGACAAAACCAAACGGACGATTGAGCAGCAATAAAGCTGCAGCAACACCGGCAATCCCCAAAGGCCCCGTCATAAAAACCAGCAGTGCACGACTAAAACTGTGCAACTGCAGCATGAGCAAGGTAAACACCAAAAATAGCATCACCGGGATACCCGCAGCAATCGACATTGCACCTTTGGCACTTTCCTCCACGGCACCTGCCGCCACAATCCGATAGTCCGCCCAACCCCGCTCACGCCATTGCGCTTGCAACCCGTCCATTTCAGGTTTCAAAGCCTGCGTCAAGGTAGCACCTTGCAAACCCGCGCGTACATCTCCCTGCACCGTAATCGCGTACGTGCGCGCATCGCGCCACAGCACCCCAGGTTCCCAGCCCAGCACAGGTGTCGCAATTTGCGCCAAAGGAATAGATTTGCCTGACGCAGTAGGCACATAGGCCCCAGCCAAGTCAGCAATCGCATCACGCTCACTCAGGGGCTGGCGCAGCACGATGTTGATCAGCTTGTCGCCCTCGCGAAATTGCCCAATCGTTGTGCCTGTCCACATCGTTTGCGTAGCTTGCGCAATCGACTGACTACTCACACCCAAAGCCCGCGCTTTTTCCTGATCAATCTGCAAGCGCATGACTTTGACAGACTCATTCCAGTTGTCATTCACACCCCTCATGTCTGGATGCTGTTTCATGAGCGCCTTGACCTGATCGGCCAATACGCGCAGCTGCGTTGCATCCGGGCCAATCACCCGAAACTGCACAGGGAAAGGTACAGGCGGCCCACTGGGCAGCAGCTTGGTGCGTGAACGCACCTCAGGAAACGCTTGTGCCAACTCCGCAGGCAGCGTTTTCATCAACTGATCTCGCACCTGCAAGCTCTCTGTCATCAGAATAAATTGCGAGACATTACTCTGCGGAAACACCTGATCCAAAGGCAAATAAAAACGCGGCACCCCTGAACCGACCCACACGGTCACCGCATCTACCCCCGCCTGCGCTTGCAAATGCGTTTCCATCTGGCGCACCAATTGCTCGTTACCCGCAAACGAAGTGCCTTCCGGAAACCACGCATCCAGCAAAATTTCGGGGCGATTGGAATCTGGGAAAAACTGCTGCTGCACACGGGTCATGCCAAAAATACCAAGGGCAAAGACCAACGCTGTAGCCCCAATCGTGAGCCAGCGATGCTCCACACACCAGTACACGGCTTTGCGAAAACGCTGATAAAAGGCGCTATCGAACACCTCATGGGGATCTGGTGCAAAGCCGGGTGTACTGACCCGTGCCTTGGGCTCCTTCAAGAAAATACTGCCCAAGTAAGGCACAAAATAAACAGAAGCAAACCAGCTGAGGATCAAAGCGATCACCGTCACCGCGAAAATTGCAAACGTGTACTCGCCCGTCATGGACTTGGCCATGCCAATTGGCAAAAAGCCCGCGGCCGTAATCAACGTCCCAGTCAGCATGGGCTTTGCAGTGATGTCGTAGGCAAACGTGGCCGAGCGCATCTTGTCATAGCCCTCTTCGAGCTTACGCACCATCATCTCCACCGCAATGATGGCATCGTCCACCAGCAAGCCCAGCGCAATAATCAGCGAGCCCAAGGACACCTTGTGCAACCCAATCCCCCAGTACCACATGGCCAAAAATGTCGCCGCCAACACCAGGGGAATGCTCACTGCCACCACCAAGCCAGGCCTAGGATCGATATACCAGCGGCGCCACCACACCGTGGCATCTGCACGTTTATGCAAACCCAAGCTGATAAAGCTAACTGCCAGCACCACCACCACGGCTTCCACCAGCACTTTGATAAATTCATTGACGGATTCAGTGACAGCCTTGGGCTGATCCTGAATATTGACCAATTCCATGCCAACAGGAAGCTTCTGGGCAATCTGCGCAACAGCCGCATGCAAAGCCTTACCCAGCCCAACGATGTCGCCCCCCTTGCTCATGGAGATACCCAGCGCAATCACTTCGCGGCCGTTATGCCGCACTTTGACGCTCGGCGGGTCTTCGTAGCCCCGCGTGACCTCTGCGATATCTCCTAAGCGCAATTGCACGCCAGACGGCGCCATGACTGGCATTGCGCGCACTTGCTCTACCGCATCAAACTGCCCGGCAATACGCACCTGCACCTGCTCTTGCGGCGTTTGAATGACACCAGAGCCTTCTACGGCATTTTGCTGATTCAACTGGTTGACGACCTGATTGATATTCAGGCCCGTTGCTGCCAAACGTTTTTGGGAGAGCTCCACAAAAATTCGTTCGCTCTGCACACCAAACAACTCCACTTTGGCCACATCTTTAACGCGCAATAGCTGCTGGCGCACGTCATCGGCAAAAGTTTTGAGCTCTGCATAGCTATAGCCATCCCCAGAGAGCCCATAAATCACGCCATATACATCGCCAAACTCATCATTAAAAAATGGCCCCTGCACCCCTTGCGGCAAGGTGTAGCGCATATCCCCCACCTTTTTGCGCACCGTATACCAAAGGTCTGCCACATCCTGCGGCCTAGAGTTGTCTCTGAGCTGGAAAATAACCTGCGACTCACCCGGCTTGGAATAGCTGCTGATCTTGTCTGCGTAAGGCACTTCTTGCAGCGTGCGCTCAATCTTGTCAGTTACTTGCTCTGCCACCTGCTGGGCAGACGCGCCCGGCCAATAGGTTCGCACCACCATGGCACGAAAAGTGAACGGCGGATCCTCGTCCTGCCCCAACTGAAAATAGGCTGCCCCACCGAGCAGCAAAATCACCACCATCAAATAGCGCGTCAGCGGAATATGCTGCAGCGCCCAACGCGACAAATTGAAGCCTTCTTTTTCAGGCGCTTGGTTGGGTCCACTCATGTGTTTTCTCCAAGCTCAACGCGCCGCATCAGGATGACGAGGCTGGTAGATGCTGACTTTCTGGCCTTCTGTGAGCACATGGGTGCCAGCTGCCACCAACTGCATTCCTTTCTCTACACCTGCCGCAATCACTACATCATTGCCATCCACACCCGCAACCTCCACTTTGCGGGCATGCACGGATGAAGACTGGCGATCAAATACCCACACCATCGATGCACCTGACTGCTCCCATACCACTGTCGAAGGCAGCTTGATCAAAGTGTCATTTACGTGGTCAGCAAACTGCATCCACACATACGCGGTCGCACCCAATGGGGGCTGCGCTCCTGCCTGCAACTGAACTTTCACGGTGTATGTGCGTGTTACGGGGTCTGCACTGGCAGCCACTTCCCGCACTGATGCATCCAAAGTTTTATCTTGCGCCCAAATACGAACCTGTACTGCTTGCCCAGGTTTTACCCGGCTGCGAACACCTTCAGGCACCGCAATCACCACATCCCGAGCATCATCGTGCGCCAGTTGCACCACCGGTGCGCCCGCTGTCACCACTTGCCCCGGTTCGGCCTGCACTGCCGTGATAACACCAGATGCATTGGCCACCAAACGCGTATAGCTACTCTGGTTGCTTTGCGCGGAGGCCTGCGCCTGCGCCTGCTCTAACTGGGCTTGTGCAGACTGCAAATTGGCTTTGCGTCTGTCCAGCTCCACGCCGCTGATAAAGCCTTTTTCTTTCAACGCCGAATAACGCTCCCAATCTGCCTGCGCCAAGTCGCGTTGGGTTTTCGCCGCTGCAACTTGCGCCTGCGCCGCCTGCGCAGCCAATGCATAGTCTTGGGCATCCAGTTCTGCCAGTAACTGACCTTTGCGCACCACATCGCCTACGTCTACCGGGCGCTGCACCAACTTGCCCGCCACCTGAAAGCCCAAACGCGACTCAGTCTGCGCCCGCACCTCCCCGGCATACTCCACCTCGGCAGCGCTGGCGTGGGCGCCTGCTTCCACCAGCTTTACGGCCCGTATGGGCTCAGGCGCGGGCGCCTGCCTGGAACAAGCCGCTAAAACGCCTACCGCGATCGCGCAAGCAAAAAAGCCCCTCAAGGGCAGAACTACAGCGTTTGAAGACATAACAAAAAAAGTTACTGACTGATTGGTTAGCAATCTAGGGAAGGCCTTGCCGACTGTCAAGCGACAATGCGTGGGTGAATGCCTCTGATCCCACCACCATGCCCACCCAAGCAGCTGCTGTCACCCACTACGAGAACTTCCCTGTCGCATCGTGGTTGTGCCCAGCCCCGCTGCGGCAGCCGATTGCTGCCATTTATGCCTTTGCCCGTGAAGCAGATGACATCGCTGACGAAGGTGATGCGCTGGCACCGCAGCGTTTGGAAACACTGCGCGCGTATCGCCAGGAATTACACGCTATTGCTGGAGGGGCGCAACCTCAAGCACGCTGGGCCGCCATCTTCGGCCCCTTGCAGTACAACCTGCTGCAGCACCAGCTGCCCGTCACCCTGCTCGATGATCTACTCAGCGCTTTCATGCAAGACATTCAAAAAACACGCGATCACGCGACTTACGCTGACCGCACCGAGCTGCTGGACTATTGCAGCCGCTCTGCCAGCCCGGTAGGCCGGCTGTTGCTGCATTTATATGGCGTCCACGACGCAGCATCGCTGGCGCAAAGCGATGCCGTATGCACCGCACTGCAACTCACCAATTTTTGGCAGGACTTGAGTGAAGACATTCCACGCGGCCGCCACTATCTGACCGATGCAGACTGCGCCCAATTTGGCGTCACACGCGCGGCATTGGCCGCACAAGAAGTCACGCCCAGCATTCAAAAACTCATAGCTTCCAACGTAGATTGGGCAAGGGATTGCATGCAAAAAGGCTCAAAACTTGTGCACCGCCTGCCCGGGCGGATTGGCTGGGAGCTGCGTTTGGTGGTGCAAGGCGGTTTGTGCATTCTGGACAAAGTCGAGGCGCAAGCAGGTCGCAGCCTGCACACCCGCCAGACCCTGCGCAAAACCGATGCTCCGCGCCTGCTGTGGAACGCACTTTGGATGTAGGCCGCAGCATTTGCACCAAGGCTGCACAATTGAAAAAACCGGCCTGAGCCGGTTTTTTGATGGGGGAGTGCGCCGCGCAGATTTAGCCCAGGCTTTCTTCATTCGTGTTGTGCGACAACGCGGGCCCTCGCGCATTTTTTGCTGATGCAGCGGCCGTTTGTCCGCCGCTGCCAATACTGGCTGGGCGGCGAGATTGACTAGCGTAGCCGCCCGAAGCTGCACTGGGCTCCAGGACAAACTTTGCCGACATTTGCGCCATTTGATTGGCCTGCTCTTGCAACGATGTCGAGGCGGCCGAGGTCTCCTCCACCAGGGCAGCGTTTTGCTGCGTCACATCATCCAAATTGGCCACCGCATCATTGATTTGCGCCAGGCCCTTGGACTGTTCACGGCTGGCTTCCGCAATTTCACTCACAATATCGGACACGCGGGCGATGCTTTGCACAATATCTTGCATGGTGTTGCCCGTGCGGTGCACCTGCTCGCTGCCGGTGCGCACACGGTTGACCGAATCATTGATCAAGACCTTGATCTCCTTGGCTGCCTCCGCAGAGCGGCCCGCCAAAGAACGCACCTCGCTGGCCACCACGGCAAAGCCACGGCCTTGTTCGCCCGCGCGGGCAGCTTCCACCGCCGCGTTCAGCGCCAAGATATTGGTTTGGAAGGCAATCGAATCAATCACGCCAATGATGGCTTCAATTTTCTTGGCCGAGGTGTTGATGTCCTCCATGGTTGCCACCACCTCCGACACCATGTGACCACCACGCTGCGCAACATCTGTGGCACCACGCGCCAATTCACTGGCACGGATAGCGCTGTCGGCATTTTGCTGCACGGTGCTAGAGAGCTCTTCCGTTGCCGCTGCCGTCTCTTCCAAGGAGGCTGCTTGCTGCTCGGTACGCATGGACAAGTCACCCGTACCCGCCGCCACTTGGGTCGAAGCGCCAGCAATCGCCTCAGCGCCGCTGCGCACCTGCGAGATGATGTTGTGCAGGTGGCTGCGCATATCTTCCATTTGCACCAGCAACTCCGTGATTTCATCTTTGCCCGATGAACTCACGCGCTGCGAAATATCCCCCGCCGCAATCGCTTGCGCAGTGCGATGCGCTTGCTGGAAACCCGCTTGCATGCGCTTGAGCAAGGACACCGAGAGCAAGGTCGCAGGCAATCCCCCCAGCAACACACACAGCGCAAACACCCAGATGCTGAGGTGATAACGCTCATCCGCTGCCTGGTAAGCCTCATCCGCCTGCGTCACTTGCAGGCCCTTGAAGGCGCCCACCAATGCCACCAGCATGTCCCCTTCTTCACGGCCCGTGGCCAAAAAGCGAGACATCAAATCGCTGCTGAGATTCCCGGCCTCCATCTGCGCCACCAACTCGCCCAGCTTGCTGTTCCAGTCGTTTTGCACACGCACGGCTTCGGTGAACATGTCTTTTTCGATGCCGGTATCAACCATGGAGTTCAGCTCTTTTTGCCACTCCGCACCTTGCTTTAGATTGTGTTTCACCAAATCCAGGTGAATGTCCACAGGGTGTTCATGCAACCCGGCCAGCGGGCTGTCGGCAGCATGCTGGAAAGCCAGCAACATTTGCATGCGCGACTGCAACACGCTTTCATTGATCGACTCTGCCAGCAAAATACGCTGCAGCGATCTGTCATGCAGCGCCCCCAGGCTGTCACGCGCGCTCATCAATCCATGCCAACCCATGCCGATAACGACAGCCATCGACAAAAAGTAACCGACAAAAACCAGCATGTAGCGCTGAGTTAACCGCAGGGAATTGAAGCTGAGCATCTCGTTGAATGTATCTGATTGCAACTTTGCTATCTTAGATGGCTTGCTCAAAAAGCGGGCCATCTACGTCGATGACGCTTGATTCACATCAAGCACTCCCACCTTCCAGCCCAATTGCAGCGGCCAACCCAAGGCATGGGACAATCCCCCGCTATATGACACCGGAAACCTACGTTCAGCAAAAGGCTGCAGCATCAGGCAGCAGCTTTTATTACGCCTTTCTTTTCCTGCCCGCCAACCGCCGCGCTGCCATCACAGCGTTTTATGCGTTCTGCCGCGAAGTGGATGACGTAGTCGACGAGGTTCAAGACCCCGGTGTCGCCGCACAAAAGTTGGCATGGTGGCAACAGGAAGTGGCGCAAGCCTTTGCCGGCAAGCCCAGCCACCCTGTGATGCAGGCGCTGATGCCGCACGCGCCGCAGTTCCAGATTGAGCAACGCCACTTGCAAGCCGTGATTGAAGGCTGCCAAATGGATTTGGACCAAACGCGGTATCTGGACTACCCCGGCTTGCAGCGTTATTGCCATTTGGTGGCTGGCGTGGTGGGTGAGGTGGCGGCGCGCATCTTTGGTCAAACCAACGAAGCCACCACCGCGTACGCGCACAAGCTGGGCCAAGCATTTCAGCTGACCAACATCATCCGTGATGTGGGTGAAGATGCCATGCGGGGTCGCATCTACCTGCCCATTAGCGATTTGCAGCAGTTCGATGTCAAGGCGCACCAAATCATCAAGCGCGAATACTCGGAGCGCTTTACCGCGCTGATGCGTTTTGAGACCCAGCGTGCGCACCAGCTCTACGAAGAAGCTTTTGCCCTGTTACCTGCCGAAGACCGCCGCGCCCAAAAGCCGGGCTTGATGATGGCCAGCATCTATCGCACCTTGCTGCGCGAGATTGAAGCCGAGAACTTCCAGGTCCTGCACCAGCGCATTGGCCTGACCCCGCTGCGCAAGCTGTGGCTGGCGTGGAAGATGCAAGCCTTGGGCCGCATGTAGCCGTGGCAAGCCGCACCCGTTTGCGTATTGCCATCATTGGCGGGGGCTGGGCCGGCATGGCTGCCGCCGCAAGCCTGCAGCAACAGGGCCACCAGCTACATATCTGGGAAGCCAGCCGCACCTGGGGGGGCCGTGCCCGCGCACTCACGGCGCAGGGGCCACAAGGCCAGCACTGGACGCTGGACAACGGCCAGCACATCTTGATTGGAGCCTATAGCGCCTGTCTGCAGGCCATGCGCACCGTGGGCGTGCAGCCAGACCAAGCCATGCAGCGCCTCCCCCTGGATTTGCGTTACGCCGATGGCACCGGGCTGCAGTTGCCCCACCTGCCAACGCCGTGGGATGCCGTCATCGGGATTGCCCGCACCCGGGGTTGGAGCTGGCGTGAAAAACTGGCACTGCTGCGCACCGCCCATCGCTGGCAACGCCAGCAGTTTCAATGCGCAGCCAATGCCACCGTGGCCGATATATGCCTCGGTTTGCCAGCCCGCTTGATGCAAGATTTTGTCGACCCACTGTGCATCTCCGCGCTGAATTTGCCTGCTTGCGCGGCCAGCGGGCGTATTTTTTTGCGGGTGCTGCAAGACGGCTTGTTCAGCGGCCAAGGCGGCTCTAACTTGCTGATTCCACGCACCGACCTCAGCATGCTGTACCCTGCTGCAGCAGCGCAATGGCTGCAAGCCCAAGGTGCACAGTTGCGACTCGGCGTGCGGGCCACGCACTTGGCGTGGCAGGCAGACAGCGCCACCTGGCATGTTGACGGCCAAGCCTTTGATGCCGTGGTGATCGCCACCGCGAGCACTCCTGCGGCGCGTTTGGTGCAGCACGCGCAGGTGCCTGCTGCGGTGCAAATGCACACCCAATCATGGGCTGCGGCAGCACATGCATTGCCGCATACCGCCATTGCCACGGTCTATGCGTACACCCCGCCCCAGCAAGGCCGTACGCTGCTGCCCGCGCCCATGGTGGCACTGCGCAGCCATGCTGGTGCGCCGGCACAATTTGCGTTCGACAAAGGCCAACTGGGCGGCCCTGCAGGTGTGATTGCCTTGGTCGTCAGCGCCAGCCCGGATGACAAAGCACAGCTGCAAACCCAGGTGCTGCAGCAAGCACGTGCGCAGCTGCAGCTGCAGCATTTGCAAGCGCTTCAAACCGTGATTGACAAGCGCGCCACCTTTGCCTGTACACCCCTGGTACAGCGCCCCGGCATGCAGATTGCCCCTGGTTTGTGGGCCTGTGGCGACTATGTGGATGGCCCCTACCCGGCCACGCTCGAAGGCGCGGTGCGCAGCGGCATGCAAGTGGCGCACGCCTTGGCGCAGACCGCATTCGCAAGATAAAAAAACAATAGCTAGCAGCGCTGGATAAGCATGGTTTTCACGCAAAAAACCATGCAAAACTCTTATCCATCAAGCGCTGACAGCTATTTTTTAAGCGTTTACTTTTCCAAGTACCACTGAATCACGGCTTTGGCGATAAAGCCGGTGAAACCTACCGCCAGCCCCAAAAACAGCACAAAAGTGCCGAACTTGCCCGCCTTGGACTCCCAGGCTAAGTGGCCAATGATGAACAGCATGAAGAGGATGAACGCCCCTATGCCATACGTCATAAAAAAATGCGAAATTTGTTCTTCTGTGTAGCCAAAGATCACGACACGTGTCCTAGAAACCGCAGGGCCAGGTCGCTACGATGCAGCCTCCCGCAACGCAAAGTCTGATGCATCCACCAAATCTCGGTACGCATGCCAGCTGGCATGCCCAAGCATTGGCATCACAAACACCAGACCCAGCAACAACGACGCCAAGCCCAATAAAGTAAACACCACAATCAGCGCCGCCCACAGCGCCATAGCGATGGGGTTTTGCAAAATCACCAACCAGCTAGTGAGCACGGCTTGCTGCAAGCTCACTTTGCGATCCAGCAACAAAGGCATAGAAACCACACTGGACGCAAAAATAGGCGCGGCCAAAAAACTGCCCACACCCAGCCACAGATAAAACAGCGTGCTGTCTGGGGCCAGCACCACGTGCTGCATAAAGTCCATGGGCGAAGCAATGCGTACGGGCGACAGCAGCGTAATCAGTGACGCCGAAATCACCACCCAGCCGGTGGCAGAAACCGCCAGCAGCAGGCCAAACTGCACCAAGCACCAATAGCTGCTGCCCAGCTTGCTCTGTCCTTGCTGCCAGTGCGACCATGTGCGCCGCACCAGCCCCAAGTTCACCGCCTCACCACGCTCCAAAGCCTGGCTCATGGCATACAAACTGGTGGCAACCACAGGCCCCACCACCAAAAAACCAGAAAGCGCGCCGGCCATTAGCCAAAAGCGATTGTGCCCCACCAGCAAAATCAAAGCGCCCAACAGTGCTAAGACCATGCCATGCGCCAAGCTCAAAGTGGGAGCGCGGCAAATATCTTTCCACCCCAGTGCCAGCCACGACAGGGGCTGCATCAAGCCAATGCGCAAAGGCAGCGGCAAATCCATGCTGGATGAACGAGACAGGGCTTGAGACATGCGCGTGCTCCTTGCCCCACGCGGGGGCGCATCACTCAGGCAGCCAGCAAATCACACAACTCCAACAGGCTGGCCACCGTCGTGGGTGGGTGCTGATCCTCTACAGCCCAATCTAAGCCTGCACGGTTGAGCCAAACAGCGTGCATACCCGCATCCCGCGCTGCCACGGCGTCCAACTTGGCATCGTCTCCTACATGCAAGATGGCCGACAAAGGCATTTGCAGCGCCTGCGCTGCGCAATCAAAGATGCGCACATCGGGCTTGGCAAAACCCGTGCGCTGCACGTTAAAGCTGTCTTGAAAAAAGTGATCCAGCCCGATTTGGCCCAAATCAGCGTTGCCATTGGTAACGGCCACCACCGGCCAGCGCGCTGCCAAAAACTCCAGTGCATGCAAAGCATCGTCAAACAGCTGCACGCGCTGGCGTTCGGCAAAAAATATCTCAAACGCCGGGATAGCTAAATTTTCATCATCACCCGCCTGGCGCAAAGCCTGCGCAATCGAGGCTTTGCGCAAACCACTCATATCGTGGCGCAAGTCAGGGCGTTCCCGCTCCACTTGCAGGCGAATAGCACGCAAAGCCTCAGGTGATGAAAACACTTGTGCAGTCTGCGCTGCATGCTCTTTTAACCAGAGCAAGAGCACTTCTTCTGCGCGGCGAATAGTGGGCCAGATGGGCCACAGCGTATCGTCCAGATCCAAAGTGACGGCACGAATTTGAGATGGGTCAAGCATAGACTGCAAGAATACTGGAGCTCACTAAGGCTGCACGCCAAAACCTGCGACAAGCAGCCGGCTTTTGTCACAATGGCAGCCATGCTGTCTCGTTTTGCCCCCGAACCCAAGCTCCCCGTCGGCCAGCCCGAACGCACTGCCGTTTTACTGTGCAATCTTGGCACCCCCGATGAGGCCACGCCTGCTGCCGTGCGCCGCTATCTCGCGCAATTTCTGGCCGATGACCGGGTGGTCGAGCTTCCCAAGCTCGCCTGGTGGCCTATTTTGCACGGCATCATCTTGCGCATACGCCCCAAAGCCTCTGCGGCCAAGTACGCCACGGTGTGGAACCAAGGGGGCGCCACCGGCTCGCCCTTGCTGTATTTC
The DNA here is from genome assembly GCF_002501455.1 of Comamonas sp. UBA7840. NCBI lineage: Bacteria > Pseudomonadati > Pseudomonadota > Betaproteobacteria > Burkholderiales > Comamonadaceae > Comamonas > Comamonas sp. UBA7840. The sequence goes on from NZ_DLTI01000028.1 coordinate 52,216, forward strand.
ACGCAGCGTCAAGCCACCCTGCTGCAAGGCTGGATGGGGGAAGCAGGCTCCAATGTGCTGGTGAGCTATGCCATGCGCTACGGCAACCCGTCGATGGCTTCGCAGCTCGACGCCCTCAAAGCCCAAGGCGCCACGCGCATCTTGATCGTGCCGCTGTACCCCCAGTACTCGGGCACCACTACCGCCAGTGTGTGTGATGCGGTCTACGACTGGGCCAAAACCCAGCGCCACATTCCAGAACTGCGGTTTGTGCAGCGCTACCACGATCACCCCGGTTATATCGAGGCCCTGGCGCAGACGGTAGAAAAACACTGGCGGGAAAACGGCCGCGCACAAAAACTTTTCCTGAGCTTTCATGGTGTGCCCGAGCGCACCTACACGCTGGGCGACCCCTACCGCGATGAGTGCTACGCCACAGGTCGCTTGCTGGCACAGCGCCTGGGCCTGAGTGAGGAGCAATACATCCTCACCTTCCAGTCGCGCTTTGGCAAAGCCAAGTGGCTGCAGCCTTATACCGAACCCACACTGATCGACATGGCCAAAAACGGCTTGGAAAGCGTGGACATTATGTGCCCCGGCTTTACCAGCGACTGCATCGAGACACTGGAAGAAATCAACCAAGAAGCGCGCGAAGCCTTTGTGCACGCAGGCGGCAAGGACTACCGCTTTATTCCCTGCCTGAACGACCACAGCGCCTGGATTGGGGCGTTGCGTGACATTACCCAGCAGCACCTGCAAGGCTGGCCCACACAGCCCTGAGCCTTACACCCCCGAGCCACCCGCTGCCCACAAAAGAAACCCTGCCTGTACTGCTACAGGCAGGGTTTTTTGTTGAAAGCCGCGTTGCCGCTTACTGGATAGGGAAGGGGTTGCCGCTGTCCGAGGCTTGGCCCGCAGACTGGTTGGCGGGTTCGGTGCGCGGCGCAGCAATTTCATAGGCAGTGCGGTCTTTGCCCTCGATCCACTTGGGCGCTTTGCCACGTCCTGTCCATGACAGCCCGGTTTCAGGGTCGTAGTACTTGGCCTGCACTTTTTTCTTTTGCACAGGCTGGAAAGGGAACACCTGCTGCGCCGTAAAGCCAAACGTGGCAATCAGCTCGTGCACGGTTTTCAGTGCCGCCGCCGACTCTGTGCGACGTATTTGTTCAATCGTCTTGTCCAGCTCGCGTTTGCGAGCCAAAAGCTCTTGGTACTGGGTCATTCAGTGATAGGAAGGGATGGAAAGAAAATAACAGGAGGCCGTCATGGCCACCCAAAATTTCGAAGCTGATCGATTTTGCGCGAAAGTGTTCGATTGCGTACGGCGCACGCCCCAAACATCCGCTTTGCGCTAGGTGCAATCACCTTGCCCCCCACCTCGCGCACGCGAATGGCATGAACACGCGCCCTCTGCAGCAATGCCTGGGCAAACGCCAAGCCTGTGCATGGGTGTTGGGCGCCGCGCAGCACGCCGCCGCAGGTGCTGCATAGAATCACGCTCGGCTTCTACGGCCTGCATTCGGTGCAGGCTTGGATCGCCCCTCACTTCAGCGGCCGCTGCGCCGCCCCTTGGCTGAATTTCTGGCCCCAAAGTCTTTGGACCTTGGGGTATTTGCTTTTGGTGGAAGCACTCCTTGGTGCCACATCAAAAAACAACACCACAGCCATGACCTCTCTCTCCTCCTCCCCCACCGGGCAGCCCACGGCTGTCAACAGCTACAGCTGGAAAGCCCTGATGGGTTCTGCCGTCGGCTACGCCATGGACGGCTTTGACCTGCTGATTCTGGGCTTCATGCTCAGCGCCATCTCGGCCGACTTGAACCTCACCACGGGCCAGGCCGGCTCGCTGGTGACATGGACACTGATTGGCGCCGTGTTTGGCGGCATTGTGTTTGGCGCACTGTCTGACCGCTACGGCCGCATCCGTGTGCTGACCTGGACCATCATGCTGTTCGCCATCTTCACAGGCCTGTGCGCGTTTGCCACCGGCTACTGGGATTTGCTGGCCTACCGCACCATTGCCGGCATTGGCCTGGGCGGTGAATTTGGTATTGGCATGGCGCTGGCGGCTGAAGCCTGGCCTGCCCGCCACAGCGCACGCGTGTCTTCCTACGTGGCGCTGGGCTGGCAAGTGGGCGTGCTGGCGGCGGCGCTGCTCACCCCTTTGCTGCTGCCCGTCATTGGCTGGCGCGGTATGTTCCTGGTGGGCGTGATTCCCGCCGTGGTGGCCTGGGTGATTCGCCACCGCATTCATGAGCCCGAAGTGTTTGTGCGCAAGCCGCAAGCCGAGCGCGGCGCGCGCCTGAAAGCGTTCCAGCTGCTGATCAAAGACAAGGCCACCACCAAAATCAGCCTGGGCGTGATAGTGCTGACCTCGGTACAGAACTTTGGCTACTACGGCATCATGATTTGGATGCCCAGCTTCCTGTCCAAGCAGCTGGGGTTCAGCCTGACCAAATCGTCCATGTGGACCGCCGTGACCGTGCTGGGAATGATGGTGGGCATCTGGATTTTTGGTCACCTGGCCGACCGCATCGGCCGCAAACCCAGCTTCTTGCTGTTCCAGCTCGGCGCTGTGGTGATGGTGCTGGTGTACTCGCAGCTGTCTGACCCCACCACCATGCTCTGGGCCGGTGCCGTGCTGGGCATGTTTGTGAACGGCATGCTGGGCGGCCTGGGCGCCGTGATGAGCGAGGCCTACCCCACCGAAGCCCGTGCCACGGCACAGAACGTGCTGTTTAACATCGGCCGCGGTGTGGGCGGTTTGGGCCCGGTGGTGGTGGGTGCGGTGGCCATGGGCTATGGCTTTCAGATGGCGATTGCGCTGCTGGCCGCCATCTACGTGCTGGACATGATTGCCACTGTGCTCCTGATTCCTGAGCTCAAAGGCAAAGAGCTGCATTAAGCCTTGCCCCTTCTTACCTAGCCATAAAAAAGAGAGCTGCTAGCGCTTGAAAAAACTGGGCTTCCAATACTTTTATATTGGAAACTCAGCATATTCATGCGCCAGCAGCTCTTATTTTTAAGTCACCGCGTGCAACGGTGGTTGTGGTGGTGGCTGCAGCAACCACCTCTCAGCCACCACACCCAGCCACCTCTGAGCCGTCTCAGTCGGCTTTGATGTTGGCCTCTTTGACCACCTTGGCCCACATCTCCCGGTCACGTGCCGCCATGGCGCCCAAGGCCTTGCTGTCCATAAAGTCTGCTGTTGCGCCCTGGTCCAGGGCTTTTTGCTTGAAAGCCGCATCGCGCAGCATGTTGCGCACATCCGCTTCCAGTTTGCTGACCACGGCAGCCGGCGTCTTGGCGGGCGCAAACAGCGCAAACCACGACGTTGCATTCACTGCGGGCAGGCCGGTTTCCGCCGTGGTGGGCGTTTGGGGCAAGCTGGGCAGGCGCTCCTTGCCGGTAACGGCCAGCACTTTGAGCTTGCCCGCCTGGATGTGCGGCATGAAAGGCGGCGCGGTGCCAAACGTCAGGTCTACCTGGCCGCCCAGCAAGTCTTGCAGCGCCGGGCCTGTGCCTTTGTAGGGCACGTGAACAATCTGAATGCCTGCCGCCTGCTCCAACTGCACGCCGGTGACGTGCTGCAAAGAGCCATTGCCTGAAGACGCGTAGTTCAGCTTCCGGGGGTTGGCCTTGGCATAGGCCACCAGCTCTTGCATGCTGTTGACTGGCAAATCACCACGCACCACCACAATTTGCGGCGCCGACAGCACATTGGCCACGGGCACAAAGTCCGCCGGCTCCCAGCTGGACTTACCCAGATGCGGCGAGATCACATGAAAGCCCGAGTACTGCATCAACAAGGTGTAGCCATCAGGCTCGGCACGCTTGACCTGCGCAGCAGCAATATTGCCGTTGCCGCCCCCTTTGTTTTCCACCACGATGGTTTGACCCAGCACCGGGCCCAGCGCTTGCGCCGCCATGCGGGCGGCTAAATCGGTCGTCCCTCCGGCAGAAGCGGGCACCACCATGCTGATGGGCTTGGTCGGATAAGCCGCTTGTGCCGCTGCCACACCGTGCAGCCCCAGGCCCAGTGCGCTCGCCAGGGCCAAGCGGCCAAATTGTTGTCGTGTCATGTAGTTCATCACGGTCTCCTTTGCTTGTTGTCTACTCGTTGTCATGGCCTGCCCCCGCAGGCCTGCTTGGCTTGCAGCCCTGCTCAAGCCAACCAGCGCGCTTGCGCGCGCGCACGGATGTCTGGCAGGGATGCCGGTGTTGGGTGCCGCTGGCTGACTGGCCCCGCCTGCACGATGGCGCTGGGCGTTGCATGCCCAATCAAGGCAGGCAAGCTGGCGGCCACCGCCGTCAGCGCGGCCAGATCCACGCCGGTGTCATAGCCCATCAACTGCAAGGCATGCACCAGCTCTTCGGTACAGGCATTACCGCTGGCCCCGGGGGCATACGGGCAGCCGCCCATGCCGCCCACCGAGGCATCAAAACGATCGCCCCCGGCCGCAATGGCCGCCAGCACATTCGCCAGCGCCATCGCCCGTGTGTCATGAAAGTGCAGCGTCAGCGTGGTCTGCGGCCAGCGCGCTTTGAAAGCACTGACCAGGGCATGCACCTGCGCGGGGTGGGCCATGCCGGTGGTGTCGCACAGCGTGATGCCTTGCACCCCCAAGTCAATAAAGCGCTGCGCCCAGCCCAGCACTTCGGCAGCTGGCACATCGCCTTCCATGGGGCAGCCAAAGCTGCAGGACAGCGACACATTCACCGCAACGCCGCCTTGCTGCGCCACGGCCACCACCTCGGCCAGCCCGGCAAACGATTGCTCGCGCAGCATGCGCAAATTGCACAGATTGTGGGTTTCGCTGGCGGACATCACCAGGTTCAGCTCGTCAGCCCCTGCCTCCATGGCGCGCTGAGCGCCTTTGATGTTCGGCACCAAGCAGGTCATCACCGTGCCGGGGCGGCGCACAATGCCGCGCAGCACCTCTTGCGCATCGGCCAGCGCAGGAATGGCCTGGGGTGAGACAAAGGCCGTCACCTCCACCTTGGCCACGCCCGCCGCAGACAAGGCATTGACCATGGCGATCTTGTCAGCCGTGGGCACAAACACAGACTCCATTTGCAGGCCATCGCGCGGCCCGACTTCCTGGATGTAAATGCGCTGCCCCCCGCCTTGCCATACAGAGGCGCCACTCATTGGATCACCCCCTGCGTGCGCAACTGCGCAATTTGCGCGGCGCTCAGGCCCATGCCCGCCAAGACTGCATCGGTGTCGTCACCCAGTTGGGGCGCACTGCTGCGGATGGTGCCCGGCGTGGCCGAGAGCTTGGGCACAATGCCCGGCACCTCTACGCTGTAGCCATCGCGCGTGGTCTGGGTCAAGATCATGTCGCGGGCGCGGTAGTGCGGGTCTTCGCAAATGTCTTTGGCCGTGTAGACGCGGCCTGCAGGCACACGGACCGCGGCCAAAGCCTCCAGCACAGCAGTAATGGTTTGCGTCTGCGTCCACGCGCCAATCGCTGCATCAATTTCTGCCACACGCGCCACGCGGCCTGCGTTGTTGGCCAAATCTGAGGCGTTGCCCAGATCGTCACGGCCAATGGTCTGCATCAGGCGCTTGAAGATGCTGTCGCCATTGCCCGCCACCAGCACCCAGCCATCGGCACAGGGGTAGGCGTTGGAAGGCGCAATCCCTGGCAGCGCACTGCCTGCGGCCTCGCGCACTGCACCAAAGGCGCTGTATTCAGGAATCAGGCTTTCCATGACGTTGAACACTGCCTCGTGCAGCGCCACATCAATCACCTGCCCTTTACCGCCGTTGACCTTGCGGTGGTACATCGCCGTCAGCACACCGATGGTGCCGTGCAGCGCTGCCAGCGTATCGCCGATGGACACGCCCACACGCACCGGCACGCGGCTGGGCTCACCCGTCAGATGGCGCAGCCCCCCCATGGCCTCGCCCACCACGCCAAAGCCTGGCAGATCGCGGTAGGGACCGGTCTGGCCGTAGCCGCTGATGCGCAAAATCACCAAGCCGGGGTTGATGGCATGCAGCTCCTGGGGCGACATGCCCCAGCCTTCCAGCGTGCCGGGGCGAAAATTCTCAATCAGCACATCGGCTTCTTGCAGCAGCTGGCGCGCCAAGTCCTGGCCCTGAGGCTGGCGCAAATCCAGCGCCACCGACTTTTTGTTGCGCGACTGCACCTGCCACCACACGGAGGTGCCTTCTTTGATCAAGCGCCAGTTGCGCAGCGGATCGCCCGCGCCCGGCGCTTCAATCTTGATCACCTCAGCGCCAAACTCGCCGAGGGTTTTGCCCGCAAAAGGGCCGGCAATCAATTGCCCCATCTCCACCACGCGCACACCGCGTAGCGCACCTTCTTGCAACCCCGCCAAGGGGTTTACCGTCTCTTGCATTGCATCTCCTTGCGGGCACACCCCGTGTGCAGCCCCGCTTGCTGGCCATCATGCAAAAGCAGCACGGTTTTACAAAACGCTGTTTCGCGAAAATGCCATCGCATTTCAGCATAGCCACCACAAAACCAAGTACTTTCCCTTATGAAAACCTGGCATACAGAACATCTGCCTTGCTGTTTAAGCACAGCAAAATCGACCTATGCGACTGGACCCTCTCTCTTTGCGCTTGTTTGTGGCCGTGATGGAAGAACAAGCGATTGCCCGCGCCGCGGCGCGCGAACATATTGCGACCTCGGCAGCCAGCCGCCGGCTCAGCGAGCTCGAAGCACAGCTGCAGGTGCGGCTGTTTGAGCGCAGCAACCGCGGCATCTGCCCCACGCCAGCGGCCTACACCCTGCTGGATTTGGCGCGCAATGTGCTGGGAGAAATGGACGGCATTGGCCGCCAGATGCGCGAGTACGGCATGGGCATGCGCGGCCATGTGCGCGTGGTGGCCAATATTTCGGCCATCACCCAGTTCTTACCTGCCCAACTGCAAAGCTTTATGGCCCAGCACCCGGAAGTGCAGGTGCATTTGCAAGAAAAAATCAGCAGCGAAATTGCCTTGGCCGTGGCGCAAAACACGGCCGACTTTGGGATCTTGAATGCCGGGCATTACGGCGGCGATTTGCGCTACATCCCCTACCGCACGGATGAGCTGGTGCTGGTTGCCCCCAGCGGCCACCCGCTGACCCAGCAAGCCAAGGTGCGCATGCAGCAAGCACTGACTTATGACTTTGTCGGCGCACACATGGGCAGTGCCTTGAATGGCCTGCTCACCCGCAGCGCCGCCCAGCTGGGGATGCCGCTGAAGCTGCGCATCCAGGTCACCAGCTACGACGCCTTGTGCCTGATGGTGGCTGCGGGCCTGGGCGTAGGGGTGCTGCCGCGCAAAAGTGCAGCGCTGTATGTCAACAGCCTGGGCCTGCAGACGGTGGCCCTGGACGAACCCTGGGCACAGCGCCAGCTGGTGCTGTGCATGCGCTCTTACGAAGCGCTGCCCGGCGCGGCGCAGTCTCTGCTGCACCACTTGACCGACCCCAGCTCCGACAGCAGGCCCCTTATTCCTTGAAGTTATATGTTTGCAATAGATCGGTCGTTCCTCTGTGGGCACTGAAGGCGGACAATCGGGGCCATAAGTCTTTTTGTAAGTGCTTGCATTGCACGCAAACACCATCGCCATGCCTTCTTCTAAAACATTGATTGCTTTTTCGCTGTGCCTGAGCGCCAGTGGCTGGGCTTTGGCCGCAGAGCCATTGCTCACACCACAGCAACTGGCCGCACTGCTGCCCCAAGCCCAAGCCTCCGCCACCGTGCGCGTGATCGACATCCGCGACCCCAAAAGCTTTGCAGAAAACCACATCCCCGGTGCGGTCAACGCCCCCTACGGCCAATGGCGCGGCCCTGCCACCAACCCTGGCGAGTTGCCCGACCACGCCAAGCTGGTTGCGCTGCTGCAGTCGCTGGGCTTGAAGGCGGACAGCCATGCCGTGGTGGTCTCCAACGGCAAAGACGCCACCGACTTTGGCGCCATGGCCCGCGTGTACTGGACCTTGAAATCGCTGGGGCTGAAGGAGCTGTCCATCGTCAACGGCGGCATGCAAGCATGGAATGCCGCCAAGCTGCCGCTGTCTACGCAGCCCGTCAAAGTGGCGCCCAGCAGCTACGCGCCCACGTTTGATGCGACATGGCTGTCCACCCGCCAAGATGTGCAGCAAAGCCTCAAGCTGAGCAATGCGGTGCTGGTGGACTCACGCCCCGATGCCTTCTACCAAGGCAAAACCCAGGCACCTGCCGCCAAGCTAGCGGGCACTTTGCCCGGCGCGGTGCAGCTGGACTTTAACCAGTGGTTTGAGCCCAAAACCGCCCTCTTTGTCGACACCGCCAAGGCCAAGCAAATTGCCGCCCAAATTCAGGTACCCGAAGGGCAAAGCGCCGTCGCGTTTTGCAACACCGGCCATTGGGCTGCGACAGACTGGTTTGGTCTGAGTGAAGTGGCAGGCATTCCCAACGTGAAGCTATACGCCGGATCGATGGTGGACTGGACGCAGCAGCCCGACTTTCCCCAGCTGCAAAACGCTCCCGGCCGAGGTGAGCAATTGCTGCGCTCCACCAAGCAGTGGTGGGAGCGCAAGTTCAACTGAACGCATGGCACAACAATAAAAAAGAGCGGCTAGCGTACGTATTTCATAGGTTTCAAGCATAAAACACTTGGAAATCTAGATAAATAAAGCACTAGCAGCTCATGTTTTTTGAATAAGAAGATTTTTCGAGAGGCGGTTTCGCAATGAAGCGTTTACCTTTGGCCATCCTGATGGCCGTGTTTTTTGGCTGGCTGTTGTGGTCGGTCTCCGTGCGCCAGGCGGCGTTGTTTGCCGTGGGCATTGGGCTGGGCGCTGTGCTGGCAGGCAAGCGCTTTGGCTTTACCACCGGCTGGCGCATGCTGGTGGAAGACAAAGACCCCTCGGGCGTCTTTGGCCAGTTGCTGCTGCTGGCATTGGCAGCCTGCTTGGCCATGCCGCTGCTGGGCCACTTTCCTGAATTGACCGCAGCGCTGGGCCCGCCCAGCGTGAGCTTGATCGTCGGCGCGTTTGTGTTTGGCCTGTGCATGCAAATTGCCGACGGCTGCGGCAGCGGCACCTTGTACAAGGCAGGCCTTGGCATTCCCATGAACGCCGCCATCTTGCCGGTGTTTGCGATTGGCAGCTTTCTGGGCAGTGTGCATCTGGGCTGGTGGCTGGACTTGGGCCGTGCAGCGCCCGTGGGTCTGGTCACCGCATGGGGCTGGGATGTGGCCTTGGCCGCCACACTGGCAGGCCTGGCCGTGGTGGCTGCCGGCGTGAGCTTGTACTGCAAGCGCGCCAACTTGCAAGCGGGGCGCGCACCCAAGCCTTTGTTTGTGCGCAAATGGATCGTGGGCGCCGTGCTGCTGGCCCTGCTGGCCACACTGAATCTGGTGATTGCAGGCCAGCCCTGGGGCGTGGTCTACGGCTTTGGTCTGTGGGCCGCCAAAATTGCCAATGCCACTGGCGCCATGGATGTGGGCAGCACCTGGTTCTGGAGCCAGCCTGGCAACGCCCTGCGCCTGAGCGAGACGGTGCTGCTGGACGTGACCTCCATCACCAACATCGGCATCTTGGCCGGTGCCCTGTGGGTGAGCGCCTCCACACCCGCCAGCAGCAAGCCTTTGAGCGGCAAGCAATGGGCGGTGGCGCTGATTGCCGGCCTGGTGCTGGGCTACAGCTCGCGCCTGGCGTTTGGCTGCAACGTGGGCGCCATGTTCTCGGGTATCTCCACAGGCTCCATCCACGGCTGGATCTGGGTGCCACTGGCGTTTGCAGGCACCATTTTGGGTCTGCGCATTCGCCGCCATTTTGGCTTCTAAGAAAGGATGGACGCCATGACACACACAAACACGCTGCGCGCTGTCTTTTGGGCGCTGCTGGTAATTTTCTTGGTGTGGGACTTTCACACCTCCCCCCCGGTAGATTTGCGCTTTGAGGCGCCCCTGATTGCTGCGGGCTCTGGCGTGGCCGTGCAAGGTGGCCACTGCTCCATGCCCGACTAAGCACCTACCCACTTCGGTGCCAAGGCCGCTTTTGCGGCCTTTTTTATGCCCGCACGCCCTCGAAACACCCCCCACCTCCAGCAACATCGCCCCTCAAGAACACCGGCATCGCGATGGAAGATTTCATCGCAATCTGCGTACAAATGACGACCAAACGCGGCGATTCACGCCAAAAGAAACAAAAAAACATGGGGGTATACCCCTTTTCAATGTAACCAAAAGAACATTTCCATTAACAATCTGCCACAATTTCATGCATATCGTGGGCAGGCTTTATGCATTCGCCACAGGCTCCGGCACATGTGACTCACATGTGCTCACTACTGAAGAGAAACAGGTTTAAGACATGCAAGCAATGAGAGATCTGAGTATCCGCGCCAAGCTGTGGCTTTTGGTCGGTGGACTGCTGGTATTGACAGTCGCGATCACCTTGGCAATGGTTCAGCAGCTCCATGCCAGCAACCAACGCTTAGAAGATATCTATAGCAACCGCGTGTTGCCCATGCAGCAACTCAAGCTGATCTCCGATGGCTATGGCATCAAGCTCGTGGAAGTCACCAACAAGGTGTACAACCAGCAAATCCTGGCGGAGTCTGGCAAAGAAGATCTGTCAAAAATCAAAGTCAGTGCAGAGGCTGCCTGGAAGGATTACCTCTCCACACATATCACCGAAGAAGAAAAAGCTCTGGCTGACCGTGTAGGAGTCTTGCTGGATGCTCTGGCACCACGCATTGATGATTTGCTGCGCCTGTTTGACCAGCAAGACCACGAGTCGCTGGGCTCTTTCATCGAATACCGCCTGTTCCCCAATGTCAGCCCCTTGGCAGCCAACTTGCAACAGCTGTCCGCGCTGCAAGAAAAGCTGGCCATGCAGGCCTATGAAGAAGCACAGGCAGAGTTGCAGCGCGCCATCATCTTGGTGGCTGCTGCCGTGGTGGTGGTACTGGTGCTGGCCTTGCTGAGCGCCATCTTGATCATCCGCACCATCACCCGCAGTCTGGACAGCGCGGTGCATGTGGCCGAGACAGTGGCCAAGGGTGATTTGAGCTCCAAGATTGAAGTCACATCAAAAGACGAACTGGGCCGCTTGATGCAGGCGCTCAAGGGGATGAATGACAACCTGATTGGCATCGTCAACCGCATCCGCGAGAGCAGCGAATCGATCGCTACCGGCTCTACCGAAATCTCGACCGGCAACAACGATTTGTCGCAGCGCACCGAAGAACAAGCCAGCAACTTGCAGCAAACCGCTGCCAGCATGGAGCAGTTGGCCTCTACCGTGCGCAACAACACCGACAACGCGCACCAAGCCACAGCCCTGGCGCGCGACGCTGCCCAAACCGCCAGCCAAGGCGGCGAAGCCATGGAGCAAGTCACACGCACCATGGAGACCATCTCCACCAGCTCACGCAAGATTGCCGACATCATTGGCGTGATCGATGGTATTGCCTTCCAGACCAACATTTTGGCGCTGAACGCCGCCGTCGAAGCGGCCCGCGCCGGTGAGCAAGGTCGCGGCTTTGCCGTGGTGGCGGGTGAAGTGCGTGCTTTGGCGGGCCGCAGCGCCGAAGCGGCCAAGGAAATCAAACAACTGATTCAGCAAAGCGTGAACCAAGTGAGTGAAGGCACACGCTTGGTCGGCGTCACCGGCCAAACCATCGCCGACGTGGTGCGTCAGGTGCAAAGCGTTTCCACACTGATTCAAGAAATCAGCAACGCCAGCCAGGAGCAAAGCCAGGGCACCGGCCAAGTCAGCGACGCGATTGCGCAGCTGGACCAGGTCACCCAGCAAAACGCGGCCTTGGTGGAAGAAAGCGCAGCCGCCGCCAGCAGCCTCAGCCACCAGGCTGCAGAGCTGAACCAGCTGGTCTCCACCTTCAAAACGGGCACCGGCACCTCGGCACGCTTTGCAGCGCTGTCACCCCAATTAGCGCCTGCAAGCGCTGCCAGCGCCAAAGCCAGCCGCACGACAAAAACCGAGGAGCAAGAGCCCTTGATGCTCCACTAAGCACCGCACACCACAAAAAGGCCTTGGCATGCACCAAGGCCTTTTTTTATGCGATTGCAGCGCACCCGCCGCGTGCGCAAGCTCGCTACAGCTGCTCTTGCTGCGCCGCAGCGCGTGCCTGTGCCATACGGTGATTGGCCCAGCCTTGCAGCGCCCGTGGCAACACCACCAGCGCCACCACGGCCATCAACAGGGCCAGTGCCAAGGGCTGCTGCACAAAAATCGCCAGGCTGCCATTGCCCACCGCCACGGCTTGGCGCAGTTGCACCTCGGCCAGCGGGCCCAGCGCCACACCGATCACCAGCGGCGTCAGCGGAAAATCAAAGCGCCGCATGGCCACGCCCAGCAACCCCATGCCATAGAGCAGCAACAGATCACCCACGCTCTGGCGCATGCCATAAACACCCGCAGCCGCCAGCACCAGCATGGCGGCGTACAGCTGTGGACGCGGTATGCGCAGCAACATGGTCCACATCCGCACCATGGGCATATTCAGCACCCACAACATGGCATTGCCAATGAACAACGAAGCAATCAGCACCCAGACAAAGCTGTGGCCACTGGTAAACCACTGTGGCCCCGGCAACACCCCATAGTTTTGAAACGCACCCAGCATCACCGCCGTGGTGTTGCTGGTGGGAATTCCCATCACCAGCAGCGGTATCAGCGCTGCCGTCACCGTGGCATTGTTGGCTGCCTCGGGGCCTGCCACGCCTTCAATCGCGCCCTCACGCCCAAACTCCGCGCGGTAGGCATCGCGCACCATGTAACGCTCGGAGGCATAGCTCACATAGGTGGGCATATCAATACCGCCGATAGGCACACAACCAAAAGGTGCCCCAATCACGGTGCCGCGCAGCCAAGGCCGCCAGGAGCGCTTCCAGTCTTGGGTCGACATGCGCACGCGGCCTACGGTATTCAAGGTGCGGCGCACCCGGCCTTCGAACATGGCGGCATGCAACACCTCTGCCACGACAAACAGGCCCACCGCCACCAACACCATATCGATACCGTCGAGCAACAACGGCCAGCCTGCAGTCCAGCGCTCCACCCCAGTGACCGAGTCTGCACCCACGCATGCCAGCGCCAGCCCCACAAACAAGGCCGTCATGCCCCGCAAGGTGCTTTTACCAATCGCCGCGCTGACAGCACCCAGCGCCATCACCATGAGCATGAAGATTTCTGCGGGCCCCAGGCGACTGGCAATCCCTGCTACCCAAGGTGCTACCCACACCACCAGCAGCGCCGCCAGCGTGCCCGCCAGCCACGAGCCAATCGCCGCCGTCGCCAGCGCCACGCCTGCACGCCCGTTCAAGGCCATGCGGTTGCCTTCCATGGCGGTGACCATGCTGGCGCTTTCCCCCGGTATATTGAGCAAGATGGAGGTGGTTGATCCGCCATACATGCCCCCGCAGGCAATCGCAATAAAAAAGATGAAAGCCTGGGTGATGTCGACATGGAAAGTCATAGGCAACAGCAGCGCTACGGCCACCGAAGGCCCAAAGCCCGGCAGGACCCCCAGCGCCGTACCCAGCACACACCCCGCCAAAGCCCAGGCCAAATTCTCAGGGGTGGTGGCAACAGCCAGCCCCTGCCACAAGGCATGTATCACATCCATGGCAACCACCCCGCAGGCAAACTGACGCCCAGCACCTTCGTAAAAAGTACGTACACCACGGCAGCCAGCAGCAGCCCGACCGCCCCATCCGTCACCAAACAGATGCCACGCACACCCAGCCCCGGCTGCTCTGCAGCACGCAAGCCCTGCAAAGCCAGCACGTAGCACAGCGCGGCAGCACAGACAAAACCGCTTTGCCGAATCAGCAAGGCACACAGCAGCAGCCCTGCGGTCACCCACACCCATGGCGTAATCTGAAAATGGGCCGCGCTGGTGGACGCTGGCAGATGGCGCCAGCCCCCATGCAGCGCCTCCCAGACCAGCCACCCACCACACAAGACCAGCACGCCAGCACACAAGCCCGGCACCAGACGCGCTCCGCCATCCAGTTGCAGGGGTTGTGCAGGCAACTGCCAGGTAGCCCAGGCCAGCACCACCGCCACCACAGCAATCACCACACCCACCGCAATTTGCCATGCAACTGCAGGCGGTGGCGCCACCGGCCCTGGCTCTCCCTGCAAAGTCTGCGCAGGCGCTGCTGCGTCTTGTTCAGTCATACGTCACACCCTTTTGTCTGGATTGCATTGCCAAACCATGCAGCGCAAGGCTGCCACCTGTGCCGTGGCGCCGTTCTGCGCAGGATCAAGCTTGTTTGGCTGCTGCATCATCCCGTTCATCGGCATCTGCACAGCCGGTAAAAACCCGGATGGCGCCATGCCTGCCACGTTCAAGCCACGACTGCCGCAGGCATCCACGACAATGTGCGCATGAGTGAAATTTCTTCCATGCGACTCGATAAATGGTTGTGGGCGGCGCGTTTTTACAAAACTCGCAGCCTGGCCGTGGAACAAATCAGCAAAAACCGTGTGACGGTCAATGCAGCGGCCGCCAAAGCCTCGCGCGAAGTGCGTGTGGGCGACACCGTTGCCCTGCGCCAAGGCAATGTGCCCAAAACCGTCCGGGTAATGGGTTTGAGTGCCATGCGTGGCCCTGCGCCCGTGGCCCAGCAGCTCTACCAGGAAACCGCAGAGAGCGTGGCCGAGCGCGAGCGTCTGGCTGAGCAGCACCGCCTGGCACCCGAGCCAGCCAGCACCATCGCACTGCAACACGATGGCCGCCCCAGCAAACGTGATCGCCGCAGCATGGATCGCGTACGCCACCAATGGAATGACCGCTGGAGTGCCAGCTGGGATGGCAACTAACCCAACGTCAGCGCGTTGCTTGCAGCGCGCTGACAATGCCGCGCCACAGTGCGCACACAGATAACCGTTCGTCGGAACTTTTTTGCAAAAGCTGCTCCAATCCCTTGCTATTGATTTGTGAACATCAGCCGTAATGGCGGCAAGGGATTTCAGTGATTTTTCAAAAGTTTTCAGCGCGCAGTGCACGCGCTGTCGTGGCATCCGCTTTGGGTGCCGCTTTGTTAAGTGCCTGTTTAAGCAACACTTCTTCCACCCCCTCCTCTGCGACACCCGGCCCTGCAGCGCCAGCGCCCCATGCATCTGCCGCAGCACCAGCCACCAGCCAGCACTTTTCAGCGTGCCGCCAGTTTTTTGCGGCAGGTGAACCGCCTTCCATCGCCCCCCAGCCCAAGCTGCGCGACCTGTGCTTTGATGCATTTGCCATCCTGCACAACGGCAACACCCGCACCCCCCTGTTTGTGGCACAGCGCCTGAACAAAACGCTGGTGGCCGATGCCGATGAAAAGCGCACCAACAAGTTCTATGCCGACGCCCGCCTGCCCCGCGCCGAACGTGCAGAGCTGAACGACTACAAACGCTCTGGCTATTCCCGTGGCCACATGGCCCCGGCTGCCGATATGCCCACGGCCCAAGCCATGGCGCAAAGCTTTTCGCTGGCCAATATGGTGCCCCAGTCCATCAAGCAAAACAGTGGCCCTTGGGCGCAGATTGAAAAAGACACGCGCCGCTACGCCGCCCGCGCCAAAGGGGATGTGTATGTCATCACCGGCCCGGTCTTTGATGCACAGCCTGCGACCGTGGGCGATAACCGCGTGGCCGTCCCCACCTACCTGTACAAGCTGGTGTATGACGCCAGCAGCAACCGTGCCTGGGCCCACTGGCAAGCCAACCGCGACGATGAACGCGTGAGCCCCCCCATCAGCTATGCAGAGCTGGTCAAGCGCACCGGCATAGAGCTGCTGCCCGGCGTGCAGCCCCAGTAATCACGGGCATGCACCTGTAAAAAAAGCGCTCCCCAAGAGCGCTTTTTTGATGCACGGCCCATTCATCGCCGGTACACAGCGCCCTAAAGAGCTGGGGTCGCACCCAGCCACAGTTGCTCTGCCATCAGCATGGCGGCAATACCCACCATCAACCCGCCAGACACCCGCGACACCGATTGCGCCGCTGCAGGCCGCGCACCCAGCACGCGCTGCGAGCCCAGGCCCACCCCCATATAGACCACAGCACAGCTGGCCGCGTGCAAGCCCCCCAGCACCACAATTTGCAGCGCCACCGGCCACTGCGCGGTTTGCTGCACAAACTGGGGCAGCAAGGCCAGCAACAGCAGCAACTGCTTGGGGTTCAAGCCACTCACACATGTGCCCTTGGCCAGCCAGTGCCAGGAGGTGTCATTCCCCTGCGCCTGGCCTGCATGGGCGGCACCCGGGCTGCGCCACATCGCCACGCCCAGCCACAGCAGATAGGCCGCGCCCAGCACCGTAATGGCCGTCAGCACCAGCGGGTGCTTGGCCACCAGTGCCCCCACGCCTGCCGCAACCGCCAAGGTAGCCAGCATGGCCCCCAAGGCCAACCCCAGCACGGCAGGCGCCACTTTGGAACGCCCACGCAAGCCCGCCGAAATGGCATAGGCCCAGTCGGCCCCCGGCGTCACCACCAGAAGCAAGGAAACGGCCCAAAACGCGGCCATCATGGTCACTGACACAGCACACCTACACAGGTTTTTGAAAGCAGCAAGGATAGGAAGATCAGCGGAAAATGTGCTCCCTATAACTTCCCCAAAAATTCTAGATTTTGGAAAATTTCACCCCATGAATGCCTTGGATCGAAAAATTCTTGCTGAACTCGAAAACGACGGGCGATTAACCGTCACCGAACTGGCAGAACGGGTGGGCTTGAGCCTCTCGCCCTGCCACCGGCGCGTGCGTGCGCTGGAGGAATCCGGCGTCATCCGGGGCTACCGCGCCCAGCTGGACGCATCGGCGCTGGGGCTGGAATTTGCCGCGCTGGTGTTTGTGACGCTGACGGGCAGCAAAGCCGTGGCAGAGTTTGAGCAGGCCGTTGCCCAGCTCGAAAACGTGGTGCAGGCCCAGCGCCTGTTTGGGGAACCTGACTACCTGCTGCACGTGGTGGCGCATGACCTACCTGCTTTTCAGCGCTTTTATGACGAGCGCCTCACCGCCCTGCCGGGTATGCACCGCATGACATCCACCTTGGTCATGAAAGAAGTGGTGGCCAACCGCCCGCTCACTGCAGCGATGGACTGAGCACCCCTGCGCAGGCACTCGGATTGGCTCGCTGCCGGCGCATGGGGTTGAGGCTTAAATAAGCCTCTAGCGCAGATGCAGCTTGCGCAAGCAGCTATCTATTTTTTTCAACATCCTTCGGCCGTGCAATGGCTGCTGTCAGCGGCTATCAGCTGCTGAAGCGGGCTACACCTGCACCGTCGCGCAGCAGCTGGCAGGCAGTTGCAACCAGCGCTGGGCCGCTGCTTGCAGCGAGGGCAAAGAGCCCGTCGTCATCAACCGGATCTGATGGGCTTGCGCACAGGCATCGGGGGGCGTCTGCGCAGGCTCGGGGCGCAAACGCTGCTGCTGCGCCAGCAAGCGCCGCGTCTGGCGCGCCACGGGGGCCCCCGTGTCAATCAGTTGCACCTCCGGCCCCAGCAAGGCCCGCAACTCCTCTTTGATGAAGATGTAATGCGTGCAACCCAGCACCAGCGTATCCATCTCACCAGTTTTCAAGCCAAATTGGCCTAAAGCGCTGATGTAGCGTGCGCTGAGTGCTTCAATTTCTGAAGTTTCACCAGCCGCTTCTGGCTGCTGCAAAGTGCTCAGCTCAATGGCGCGCGCCAAGCCATCGCAGGCTTGCACATGAAACTGCACGTTCTGGCCATGCTCGATCAGCAGCTTGCGAAAGCGGCGACTCTCTACGGTGCCCCGCGTTGCCATCACCCCCACATGCTGGGTCTGGCTGGAAGCCGCTGCCGGCTTGATGGCGGGCTCCACCCCAATCAGCGGCAACTGCGGCATGGCCGCCCGCAGGGATTCCACCGCCGCAGCGGTGGCCGTGTTGCAGGCAATTACCAGCGCCTTGATGCCGTGCTGCGCCTGCAAATGCTGGGCAATCGCGTGGGTACGCGCCTGCACAAAAGCATCGCCACGCTCACCGTAGGGCGCGTTGCCGCTGTCTGCAAGGTAGACGAAATGTTCATGGGGCAACTCGCGGCGCAGTGCTTGCAACACGCTCAAGCCGCCAATACCGCTGTCAAAAACGCCAATCGGCGAGGTCGCCAAAGTCATGGAGCAACAAATAGGGTTGTGCAAATAACCGCCAAGTATGCGCCCGTACCCAGCCCTGTGCGGCCCTCAGCAACAACAAGCCCCTGCAGGCACATGCCATGCAGGGGCGGTGGACGGTGCATCGCCTGCAGCGGCGGGCAATTACGGCATGGTTTCCAGATACGTGGCCAAGGCCTGAATGTCTTGGTCTGACATACCCTTGGTCACAAACGCCATGTTCGGGTCAGAGCGCACGCTGCTGCCGTCACGGTAGCGTTTCAAGGTGAGATCGACGTACCCAGCGTGCTGGCCCGCAATGCGGGGCAAACGCTCGTTGCCATGGCCGTTGGCAGCGTGGCAGTTGATGCAAATACGCTCGTAATACGCTTTGCCGCGCGCATGCATTGCCGCATCTTTGGGCGGGCGGGGGGCCAGCTTTTCTTTCTCATAAAACAGCACCATGCCCACCATTTCATCGCGGTTCATGGCTTTCAAAATGCCTTCCATGAAGGCGTTCTTGCGCGTGCCTTGTGAAAACTGGCGAATCTGCTCCACCAGATAAGCCGGGTTTTGCCCATCCAGGTAAGGCACTTCCAAAATGGCCTGGCCGTTTTGACCACCGTGGCAATTGACACACACTGCCGCCACTTTTTTGCCCAGGCCATAAAGCTTTTGTCCCAGCTCGGGGTTGGCCTGCGCTTCGTGCAAGCGCGCCTGCAAGTCGGCCTGGGTGATGGTTTTGCCCGCCTGCGCATAGGCCACAGGTTGCAGCGCGAACGCCAGCAAAACGGCACCGACAGCGGTTGTGAAACAAAAGTGCAAAGAGGCGAAAGAGCGCAAATGCATGAGCAAATCCAGGGCGTGCAGCAAGGTGTAACCGTTTCATTATCTGCACATCGCTGCGCATTACCAGCCGCTGCAACAAGCTGACCAAAGCTTGATCTAGCGCCTTGCCAAAGATGCCAAACCACGCTCTCACTTGCCATCGGCAAGGGGCATCAATGGGCGTATGCCCCAATACGCACCGTCTCACATTTGGTTTCAACTGCAATTTCGCACGGTCGTGCTTTTACAAGTGCAGCGCCGCTATTTCCTCCACCAGACAAACCGCCATGAAGCACCTCAGTGTGACGACAAAGCTGTGGCTCGGCGTTGGCAGCATTGTGCTGGGCGCCATCGTGATCGTGGGCCACGCCGGCTACAACTCCGCCAGCCACCAAAAGCAGTTCAACGAACAAGACCGCCTGCTGTCGCAGCGGCTGGATCAAGCCGCGCAATGGAGTGCGCTGGCCCAGGTCAACATCGTACGCACACAAGCCGCGCTCTCCAGCAGTGATGCACAGGAGGCAGCCGAGCTGGCCACGCAAATCAGCGCCACCCAGCAAGTGATTGCCACGCTGCAGCAAGCTTTGCAGGCCAGCAGCACCGGCAGCCAGGACCAGGCAGCGCTGCAACAGCTGGCGCAACTGCGCCAAACGATGCTGTCGCTCACCGAGCAAGCCCAGCGCAGCAAAACGAATCCAGGCGCTGCGCCTGCCGAGCTGCAAACCGCCCGCAGCAGCCTGCGCCAAGCCGCTCAGGCCTACGCCAGCGCCCTGCAGCAATACGTGCAGCAGCAAACCCAGCAGCTTGCACAAATGCGCGCCGACATGGGCGCTGCCCGCCAAGGCGTGGTGCGCGCGGCTGCCATCCACATGGTGTTTTTGCTGCTGGGCATTGCTGTGGGCGCCTATTTGCTGATTGGCAGCATTCGCCACTCCATGCAACAGGCCAACCAGATTGCCGAGCAGATTGCCGCTGGTGATTTGCGCTCGAATTTTGGTGAAGACGTGCGCCACGACGAATTTGGCCAGTTGCTGCAGTCGCTGCAGCGCATGAGCCAGTCGCTGTCCAGCATGATGGAGGATGTGCGCCAAAGCGACGATGCCATCACCTTGGCCAGCAGCGAGATCGCCTCGGGCAACCAAGACTTGTCGCAGCGCACCGAAGTCACCTCCAGCCACCTGCAGCAAGCCGCTGCGGCCATGCTGCAACTGACCCAGACCCTGCAAGCAACCGCCAGCAGCGCCCAGCACGCCGCAGGTTTGGCGCAACAAGCCTGCGGCGTGGCACAGCGCGGCGGCACGGTGGTACACCAAGTGGTGGAGGCCATGACCGACATCCACAGCAGCAGCCAAAAGATTGCCGACATCATTGGGGTGATTGACGGCATTGCCTTCCAAACCAATATTCTGGCGCTGAACGCCGCCGTAGAAGCCGCCCGCGCCGGTGAGCAAGGCCGGGGCTTTGCCGTAGTGGCCGCCGAAGTGCGCACGCTGGCCCAGCGCAGTGCCCAAGCCGCCAAAGAAATCAAAACCCTGATTCAGGCTTCGGTTGACCGTATTGCCGACGGCGCCAGCCTGGTGCAAAGCGCAGGCAGCACCATGACCGAGGTGGTGCAATCCATTCACCGCGTCACCGAAGTCATGCACACCATCAACACCAACGCGGCCGAGCAGCGCGATGGCGTGGCCCAGGTGAACGAAGCCGTGGGTTCCCTGGACCAAATGACCCAGCAAAACGCCGCCCTGGTCGAGCAAAGTGCCGCCGCCGCACACAGCCTGCGCGCGCAGTCGGAACATCTGCGCGAGCTGGTGCAGCGCTTCAAGGTGCAGGCTGTAGCCCCCAGCGCCCTCGCACGGCCCACAAGGGCTCAGGCGGTGCTACCCCGCCCCCAACAACCAGCGCCCCCTTGCACACCTTGGCTGCACGCAAGCCCCAGCCGGCCAGTGCCGGGGTGGAATAGCACCCGATGCAGATCAGCAAAACGCAAGTTTCATAGCTACCAGCGCTTGCCCAGTAAGCACCACAGTCATATTTGACACCAAGCTTTGCACTTTGCATATCCACCAACACCAAGGGCTGCACCAGGCAGCCCTTGGTGTTTCACTGGCACACGCCGGATTTAGCCGCCGCGCACCATGCTCAAAATTTTCGCGGTGTTCAGCCCCCGCGCGGTTTCCTGCATCTGCGGCAGATAGCGCGCCTGCAACTGGCGCCCGTCTTGCATCACGTGCTGGTAAGCGTCTTTGAGCATGTCTGTGCTCAACGTGCGATCGCCCGCGTAGTACTGGTTGGCCACATGGCCCAGCGCATACGTGCTGGCAAAGCTCATGCCGCTGCTCACCGCCTGCTTGCCCAAGCCACCGAGCAAACCACCGCCCACCTTGCCCAGCAAACCGCCCAGCAACTTGCGGCCCGCTTGCTCCAGGTACTGCGAGGTCAGGCCCACGCCCAGCGTGGCCAGAAAGTCTTTGATGTGGCCGCTGTCGAGCTGGTAGCCATAGCTTTGGCCAATTTGGTAGACCAGCCGCATCTGCAGCGGGATGATGGCCAGCGTGGACAAGTTCTCGGGCAGCAACTCAATGGCGCCATTGAGGATAGAGGCCTTGAGGATTTTGCTGTCCATCTCTGCCGCGCTCAGGCTGCCGGGGCGGCGCTGCGCTGCCGTTTGGGGCAAGGCATCCACCGCCGCAGGGTGCGGCACGCTCACGCTGGCAGGCAGTTGCACCGCTGCTTCAGGGGCGGCTGCCACCTGCACCGGCGCATCGGCCACGGCACGGGCTTGGGACTCAAATTGGGAGGCAGCGCTTGCTGCACCGGCGCTGACAGCTACCGCTGCAGGAGCAACCGAGGCCGCCGCAGATGCTGCGCCCATGCCCAGCGCCGCACGCAGCTGCGCCAAAAAGGCATCTTCCTTGGGGCTGGTGTGGCCATCGGCGTCACACACGCACACCGCCATCTCATAGGCCAGCTGGCGGGCGTGCTCGCTGGTCAGGCGGGCCGCTGCCGACTCCAGATTCACACGGCGCAACAACACATCTTGGTACAGACCGGGCAGGTTGATAGCTTGGTCGCCCGCCAGCCCCTCGGCCACTTGGCGAATTTGCTCGCGCTCGCGGTCGTGCTTTTCGCCATCGGCAAACGATGCCAACAAACACAAAGTCAGGGTGGCACGGATTTCGTCGTGTGTCATGCAGGGGTTCCAGACAAGGAAAGGTCAAAGAAAACGGTAAGAGTACGGCGTGTTAACTAAGGTTCCTGGCTGCATTTTTCAATGCGCGCAGCAACTTTGCTTACAAATCGCGCCAACCTATTGCTCAAGAAACATCAAAAACAAGAGCTGCTATCGCTTGCTAGATAAGCGCTAAAGGCCTGTTTGATGCTTATGCACTGAGCGATGCTTTTTCAAACACCAAAATCCGGTTATTGGCAGGCATGGCATGGTCTTGCCGCAAATGCAGGCCGTGCTGGGCGGCCAGCGCCACCACGGCCTCAAAGTCTCGAATGCCACTGTCCACATCGCACGCTTTGAGCCATGCGTCGAATGCACGGTTGCTCTCGCTGGTGAAGGTGCCGCCGTAGTTAAACGGCCCATAGACCGCAAACACCCCGCCCGCGGGCAAGTGCTGCCCGAGCAGCGTGAACAAGCGCTGCACCAGGGGCCACGCCACGATGTGCAGCGTGTTGCTGGTAAAGACCGCGTCAAACACGCCATCGGCGGTGTGGGGCCAGTCACTGCAGCGCAAGTCCATGTCGAGCGGCAAGCGCAGATTGGGCGCGGGGAAATCGGCATGCCACGCGGCTATCCCCGCATGCAGCGCTGGCAACTCGCTGGTCTGCCAAATCACGTGCGGCAAGCGCGGTGCCAAGTACACGCTGTGCTGGCCCGTGCCGGAGCCGATTTCCAGCACATGCTGGCGGTCGGCAAAGGCGTGCTGCAGCACTTCAAAAATGGGGGCTTGGTTGTTTTCGCAAGCTTGGGCAAAAGGACGTGTCATGCATGCATGATGGCATACGCCAGAGATTCCCCAATTTTTTGATAGCTGCAGGCGCTGGTGAAATCAAGGCGAGCGCCTTAAAAGAACCATCCCCAGTTTTGGCAATGCCCACGGCTGTCCGAGCAGGCTTCCACCACGGCCAGCGCAGCACAAAGCGCCAGCCAGATACTGGCAAAGATAAAGACGCCCTGCTTGGCGGCAGCCTGCTTTCCCCTTTGGGCAGCCACCAGCAGCAAGGTGCTGGAGAGCAGAAACACCGCCCAGCACACCATCAACAGCAGCGACTTGAGCACCATTTCCCCCAAGCCTCCGGGGCCGTCACTGCGCACGATGAAGGCCTCGCGCATAAAAAGGCTGAGCAGGAAAAAATGCAGCAGGATTTTGCCAAGAGGCGAGAAGAATCTGTGTGTCCCGTGCATAAGGTGTGTGCTGCCAAGGTGGGCCCTGATTAAACCTCAAGCACCACCCAGGCAGCAGGCGATCCAGCGGCCACTGGTGGCCATCTCCAGCGCCAGACCGGCCCTGGCGCGACATGGGGTGCGCCCCAACCACCTGCAGCGCTCCATAAAAAAACCGCCCGAAGGCGGTTTTGTGTCAGCGCAGGGTTGCAGCCGATGTGCTTACTTGGCCGCAGCCACTTCAATGCCCTTGAATTGGCCGGTCGCAATCTTTTCCTTCCAGATTGCGGGGCCGGTGATATGGGCGCTGGTGCCGCCCGCGTCCACCGCCACGGTCACGGGCATGTCGACCACGTCAAATTCGTAGATGGCTTCCATGCCCAGGTCTTCAAAGCCCACCACCTTGGCGTGCTTGATGGCCTTGGACACCAGGTAAGCAGCGCCACCCACGGCCATCAGATAGGCCGACTTGTGGTTCTTGATGCTTTCGATCGCCACGGGGCCGCGCTCAGCCTTGCCCACCATGGCGATCAGGCCGGTTTGCTCCAGCATCATGTCAGTGAACTTGTCCATGCGGGTGGCGGTGGTGGGGCCGGCGGGGCCCACGGCCTCGTCACGCACGGCATCCACGGGGCCGACGTAGTAGATCACGCGGTTGGTGAAGTCCACGGGCAGCTTCTCGCCCTTGGCCAGCATATCCTGAATGCGCTTGTGGGCAGCGTCGCGGCCGGTCAGCATCTTGCCGTTGAGCAGCAGGGTGTCACCGGGCTTCCAGCTGGCCACTTCTTCCTTGGTCAGATTGTTCAAGTCCACCTTCTTGGACTTGTTGTAGTCCGGTGCCCAGTCAATCTTGGGCCAGACGTCCATCGATGGAGGGTCCAGGAACACGGGGCCAGAGCCGTCCAGCACAAAGTGGGCGTGGCGGGTGGCCGCGCAGTTGGGGATCATGGCCACGGGCTTGGAGGCTGCGTGGGTGGGGTACATATTGATCTTGACGTCCAGCACCGTGGTCAGGCCGCCCAGGCCTTGGGCGCCAATACCCAGCGCGTTGATCTTTTCAAACAACTCCAAGCGCAGCTTTTCCACGTCGTCCAGTGCTGCACCGCTGGCAGCCTTTTGCTGCAGCTCGTACATGTTCAGGTCTTCCATCAGGCTTTCCTTGGCCAGCAGGACGGCTTTTTCTGCCGTGCCGCCAATGCCGATGCCGATCATGCCGGGGGGGCACCAGCCTGCGCCCATGGTGGGAATGGTCTTCAAAACCCACTCCACGAGGTCATCGCTGGGGTTCATCATGATCATCTTGGACTTGTTCTCGGAGCCGCCACCCTTGGCCGCCACGGTCACTTCCACGGTGTTGCCGGGCACGATCTGCACGTTGATCACCGCGGGCGTGTTGTCCTTGGTGTTCTTGCGCTGGAAGTGGGGGTCTGCCACCACGGAGGCGCGCAGCGTGTTGTCCGGGTGGTTGTAGCCACGGCGCACGCCTTCGTTGATGGCGTCTTCCAGGCCCATGGTAAAGCCGTCCCACTTCACATCCATGCCCACCTTCAGGAACACGTTGACGATGCCGGTGTCTTGGCAGATGGGGCGCTGGCCCGTGGCGCTCATCTTGGAGTTGGTCAAGATTTGGGCCATCGCATCCTTGGCCGCAGGGCTTTGCTCGCGCTCATAGGCGCGTGCCAGATGCTGGATGAAATCCGGCGTGTGGTAGTAGCTGATGTACTGGAGGGCACCTGCGACCGAATCGATCAGGTCTTGCTGGCGGATGGAGGTAGTCATCGTGAAGCTTCTCTCGGTTTGTTATAGGCACGCACAGGCGCCGGAAAAATCTTGTCAATTATCGGCGCAACTGTGACCACCTGCGCGCCATAGCCGACAAGTCTTATATAGGACTGAAGGCTTTAGGGCACCCCTGCTGCACGGTCAGCCCAGCGCTGGAGTCCATCCCGCCTGCCCTGTATGCTGCTTGCCCTATGACATGGTTTTTGATCGTCTTGCACGGCGTGGTGGTGCTGGGCCTAGGACTGCGCATTTTGTGGCGTACCGATATGCGCCCCGACGTGCGCATGGGCTGGCTGGTGACGGCGGTGCTGCTGCCCTTGGTCAGCTGCGTGCTGTATTACCTGTTTGGCGAAGTCGCGCTGCGCCGTGGGGGGCGCTCCCAGCACATCAACGTACATGACTACCAGCAACGCTGTCACCCCCATCTGCTGCCCACGCCGCAAGCGGTGCAGCAAGCCGTGCGCGACACCATTGACCACCGCTGGCACAGTGCGTTTGGCTATGCGGCATCCATCAACGGCTTTACCCCGAACTTGGGCCACCAGGGCGAATTGATGGCTGACGGCGCAACCGCCCGCGCGCGCATGCTGCACGACATGGAGGCGGCGCAGCATGAAATCCATGTGCTGTACTACATCTGGCTGGATGACCACACGGGCTGCGACGTGGCCCACGCCTTGATGCGTGCCGCCCAGCGCGGCGTGCAATGCCGCGCCATGGTGGATGGCCTGGGCTCCCGGGCCATGGTGCATTCACCGCTGTGGCAGCAGATGCAGCAGGCGGGGGTTGAAGTGGCGGTGGCCCAGCCGCTGAGCCACCCGGTGCGGGTGCTGCTGACCAGCCGCATTGACCTGCGCAACCACCGCAAGATCACCCTGATTGACCGCCAGATCACCTATATCGGCAGCCAGAACTGCGCCGACGAAGCCTTTTTGCCCAAGGCCGCCTACGCCCCGTGGGTGGACATCATGTTGCGCCTGCAAGGCCCGGTGGTGCAGCAAATGCAGTGGGTGTTTGCCAGCGACTGGAACCAGTCTGGTGCCAAGCCCTTTGCCCCCCCGCCCCCTCTGGCCCTGCCACCGCCAAGCGACATGCCTGCGGCAGGCTTTGCCGCCGTCACGATGGCCGAAGGCCCGACCGAGCGCGCACGCTCCACCTCCGAACTGGTGTCGGTGCTGCTGGCCTGCGCCCAGCACGAAGTGGTGATTTCTACGCCCTACTTTGTCCCCGATGCCACGGTACTCGATGCCCTGTGCGCCACTGCCTGGCGCGGCGTGCAGCTCACGCTGATCACCCCGGCACGCAATGATTCCGCCTTTGTGGCAGCCGCCAGCCGCAGCTACTACCACCGCTTGCTGCAGGCCGGTGTGCAAATCTATGAATTTACGCCCGGCTTGCTGCACGCCAAGACCTTGTGCGTGGATGGGCAAGTCACGCTGCTGGGCTCCACCAACCTGGATTTGCGCAGTTTTGACCTGAACTTTGAAAACAATGTGCTGCTGCAAGATACCGCAATCACCCAGGCGGTGCGTGCACGGCAGAGCGCGTACATCGCGCAGTCGCGCCCCGTCACGCTGACACAGTTGCAAGCATGGCCGTGGTGGCAGCGTATATGGAACAACCTGCTGGCCACACTCAGTCCATTGCTCTAGGGCTGGGGCATCAGCAGGCGTGCCGCCCCTTGGCAAGGGCCGGCAAGCTATCGCTGTAATTGAGAGCGACTCTCAAACAACGCGCTACTATGCTCAGGTCTTTGTACCCACAGGAGTTGCCTTGCCATGACTGCCACCCGCATCGAAAAAGACACCTTCGGCCCGATTGCCGTGCCCGCAGACAAACTCTGGGGGGCACAAACCCAGCGTTCGCTGCAGAACTTTGACATCAGTGGCGAGCAGCAGCCGCGCGAGATCATTGCAGCGCTGGCCCAGGTCAAAAAAGCCAGCGCTACGGTGAACAGCGCATTGGGGCTGCTGGATGCCAAGAAGGCCACCGCCATCAACGCCGCAGCCGATGAAGTCCTGGCAGGCCTACACCCCAGCGAATTTCCGCTGGTGGTGTGGCAAACCGGCTCAGGCACCCAAACCAATATGAATGTGAATGAAGTGCTGGCCAACCGCGCCAGCGAGCTGCTGGGCGGCGTGCGCGGCGAGGCGCGCCTGGTGCACCCGAACGACGATGTCAACAAAAGCCAGTCCAGCAACGACGTTTACCCCACGGCCATGCACGTGGCAGCGGTCACCGCCATTGAGCAAAAGCTGCTGCCCGCCATCGCCCAGCTGCGCGCCACGCTGCAGGCCAAGAGCGAGGCCTTTGCCGATATCGTCAAGATTGGCCGCACCCACTTGCAAGACGCCACACCGCTGACGCTGGGCCAAGAAATCTCCGGCTGGGTGGCCCAGCTGGCGCACGGCGAGCAGCATGTGCGCGCCGCCTTGCCCCATTTGTACGAGCTGGCTCTGGGCGGCACCGCCGTGGGCACTGGCCTGAATGCGCCCCAAGGCTATGCCGAAGGTGTGGCGGCCGAGCTGGCCAGGCTGGCGGGCTACCCGTTTGTGACCTCGCCCAACAAGTTCGAAGCGCTGGCCAGCTGTGACGCACTGGTGCACGCCCATGGCGTGCTCAAGACCCTGGCCGCCAGCCTGATGAAGATTGCCAACGATGTGCGCTGGCTGGCCAGTGGCCCGCGCAGTGGATTGGGCGAGATCCGCATCCCCGAGAACGAACCGGGCTCGTCCATCATGCCCGGCAAGGTGAACCCCACGCAGTCTGAAGCCATGACCATGCTGTGTGCGCAAGTCTTTGGCAACGATGTGGCCATCAACTTTGGCGGTGCCAGCGGCAACTTTGAGCTGAACGTGTTCCGCCCGCTGGTGGCGCACAACTTTTTGCAAAGCGTGCGCCTGCTGGCCGATGGCATGGTCAGCTTCAATACGCACTGCGCCGTGGGCATCGAGCCCAACCGCGATCGCATTGCTGAGCTGGTCGATCGCTCGCTGATGCTGATCACCGCACTGAACCCGCACATTGGCTACGACAAGGCCGCCTCTATCGCCAAGAAAGCGCACCACGAAGGCACCAGCCTGCGCGATGCAGCGATTGCCAGCGGCCATGTCACGGCACAGCAGTTTGACCAGTGGGTGGTGGCCAAAGACATGGTGGGCAATCTGTAGCACAGCCACAGCGCGCTGCCCATTCAACGTCCACACCTTGCACCCCACAAAAAAACCGCTGGCAGAACCAGCGGTTTGGGAGGGAATGCGGCGTACAGTGCAGCGATTGCCTAAGTGCTATCGCTGGGCAGGTTCCCGCGCGCACAAGCGCGCAAGCGGCGCCAGGTCAACATGGCGCACCCACCGTGTACGGCCATCAAGCCAAATACCTGGAGTTGCAAAGTGGTGCTGTTGGAGCGCGCCAACCACTGGGGCCATACCCCAAACTGCAGCACCAGCACACTGAGCACACCACCTAATACAAAAATAAGCAGAGCACCTTGCGCCCACGTTTCTTCGGTTTCAGCATGTTTTCGCTTGGAAAGCACCAGAAGGCCTACGCAAGCTGCTATCGCAATCCAAGCATGCACCTGTCCCAACTGCTGCAGATACGTGCGCACCTCGTGCCAAGCGGGCACCGTGGCAATCAGCACCGGCACCGCAAAAATCGTTGCAATACTGGCCAGCAGCCACACTCCCGCCAGCCACAAAGGCCAGCGCACGGAAGCGGTTGAAGCGTTGTGGGTCATGTGTGTGCTGCGTTTTTCTGCAATCTGCCGAGCAGCCAATTAGATGTATTTGACGGCTACGATCTCGTAGCGGCGCTCACCGCCCGGCGCTTGCACCACGGCGGTATCCCCTTCTTCCTTGCCGATCAGCGCGCGTGCGATGGGGCTGGAGATATTGATCAACCCCAGCTTGATGTCGGCCTCGTCTTCACCCACGATCTGGTAGGTCACGGCAGCGCCGCTGTCTTCGTCTTCCAGCTCCACCGTGGTGCCAAACACCACGCGGCCACCGGCATCCAGACTGGATGGATCAATGATTTGGGCAGCAGACAGCTTGCCTTCCACCTCCATGATGCGGCCTTCGATGAAACCTTGACGGTCTTTGGCCGACTCGTATTCGGCGTTCTCGCTCAAATCGCCCTGGGCGCGTGCTTCCGCAATCGCCTGGATGATGCTGGGGCGCTCAACGGTCTTGAGTTGGTGCAATTCAGCCTTGAGCTTTTCTGCACCACGCTTGGTAATTGGAATGGTTGCCATGTCAGTTTCTCCACATACGGCTGGGCGTACACGCGCAACAAAAGCACAGTAGCGCCGCGAGGGCATGTCCAGAGTGCCACAACAACGTGGCTGTTTGGGACGCCCCAAAAGCAAACCGCCGCGCAGAGTGCCACGCGGCGGTGTTCCTAGGTTCAAGGACTAATTATGCCGTGATTACGGCACACTGCCCTCAAGTATTACCCGACGAATGCAGCCAAGCGCCAGCGCTTAGTGCGCCAGCATGGCGTGCAACTCTTGCACGGAATGTACGTCGAGGTTGCCACGCATGGCCTTCATACCTTCCACGGCTGCTTCCGCGCCGAAGATGGTGGTGAAGGTGGTCACGCGGGCCAGCAGCGCGCTGGTGCGAATCTGGCGCGAGTCGGCGATGGCGTTGCGGCGCTCTTCCACGGTGTTGATGACCAGAGCGATTTCGCCGTTCTTGATCATGTCCACAATGTGGGGACGGCCTTCGGTCACTTTGTTGACCGCTTGCACCTCCAAGCCAGCTTCGGCAATCGCCGCCGCGGTACCGCGGGTGGCGCACAGGCTGTAGCCCATGGCAACCAGCTCCTTCGCAATCGCAACGGCCCGAACCTTGTCGTTGTTCTTCACCGACAGGAAAACCTTGCCTGTTTCTGGCAAATGCACACCAGCACCCATCTGGCTCTTCACAAAGGCTTCGCCAAAGGTCTTGCCCACACCCATGACTTCACCGGTGGACTTCATCTCGGGGCCGAGGATGGTGTCCACACCGGGGAACTTCACGAACGGGAACACAGCTTCCTTTACGCTGAAGTAAGGCGGTGTGATTTCCTTGGTCACGCCCTGTGCGGCCAGGGTCTGGCCGGCCATGCAGCGTGCCGCCACCTTGGCCAGTTGCACGCCAGTGGCCTTCGAGACGAAGGGCACGGTGCGCGAAGCACGGGGGTTGACTTCCAGCACGTAGATCACGTCCTGACCGTCCACTTCCTTGATGGCGAACTGCACGTTCATCAGGCCGACCACGTTCAGGCCCTGGGCCATGGCAGCGGTCTGGCGTTTGATTTCCGCAACAGTTTCTGCCTTCAGGTAGTAAGGCGGCAGCGAACAGGCAGAGTCACCGGAGTGCACGCCCGCTTGCTCGATGTGCTCCATCACGCCGCCGATGTACACGGCACCGGTGGCATCGCGCACGCAGTCCACATCACACTCGATGGCGTTGGACAGGAAGTGGTCCAGCAGCACGGGTGAGTCATTCGACACCTTCACCGCTTCGCGCATGTAGCGCTCCAAGTCGCGCTGCTCGTGCACGATTTCCATCGCACGGCCGCCCAGCACATAGGAAGGACGCACCACCAGGGGGTAACCCAGGCCGGCAGCCTTTTCCAGGGCTTCAG
Organism: Comamonas sp. UBA7840; assembly: GCF_002501455.1. Classification (NCBI taxonomy): domain Bacteria; kingdom Pseudomonadati; phylum Pseudomonadota; class Betaproteobacteria; order Burkholderiales; family Comamonadaceae; genus Comamonas; species Comamonas sp. UBA7840. The sequence goes on from NZ_DLTI01000028.1 coordinate 82,917, forward strand.
CTTCGGTACGTGCCGTGGCGTTGGGAGGCTGGCGCAGGCCCAGATCGTTGAGCAGCTTCTGGAAGCGCTCGCGGTCTTCGGCGGCGTCGATCATGTCGGGTGTGGTGCCGATGATCTTCACGCCTTCGGCTTCCAGGCCCAGGGCCAGCTTCAGCGGCGTCTGACCACCGTATTGCACGATCACGCCGTCGGGCTGCTCGACATCGACGATTTCCAGCACGTCTTCCAGCGTCAGCGGCTCGAAGTACAGACGGTCGGAGGTGTCGTAGTCGGTCGAAACCGTCTCAGGGTTGCAGTTGACCATGATGGTTTCGTAACCATCTTCGCGCATGGCCATGGCGGCGTGCACGCAGCAGTAGTCGAACTCAATGCCCTGGCCGATACGGTTCGGGCCACCGCCCAGCACCATGATCTTCTTCTTGTCCGTGGGTGCGGCTTCGCACTCTTCGTCGTACGTGGAGTACATGTACGCCGTGTTGGAGGCGAATTCGGCCGCGCAGGTATCCACGCGCTTGAACACGGGACGCACCTTCAGCGCCTTGCGCGCTTCGCGCACCGCCTTGTCGGTGGTGTGCAGCAGCTTGGCCAGACGGCGGTCCGAGAAGCCCTTTTGCTTGAGCGTGCGCAGCGTGGCGGCATCCAGCAGGGACAGGGCCTTGTCGCCATGGGCTTCGTAGTGTTTGTCCAGGTCGAGTTCGATCTTGACGATCTCTTCGATCTGCACCAGGAACCACTTGTCGATCTTGGTGATGGCGAGCACTTCGTCCAGCGACCAGCCGGCAGCGAAGGCATCACCCACATACCAGATGCGGTCGGGACCGGGCTCGCCCAGTTCCTTTTCCAGGATTTCGCGGTCCTGGGTCTTTTCATTCATGCCGTCCACGCCCACTTCCAGGCCGCGCAGGGCTTTCTGGAAGGATTCCTGGAAGGTACGGCCGATGGCCATCACCTCGCCCACGGACTTCATCTGCGTGGTCAGGCGGTTGTCGGCGGTGGGGAACTTCTCGAACGCGAAACGTGGGATCTTGGTGACCACGTAGTCGATGGAGGGCTCGAACGACGCAGGCGTAGCACCACCGGTGATTTCGTTCTTCAGCTCATCCAACGTGAAACCCACGGCCAGCTTGGCCGCAATCTTGGCAATCGGGAAGCCCGTGGCCTTGGAAGCCAGCGCCGAGGAACGCGAAACGCGGGGGTTCATCTCAATGACGATCATGCGACCGTCCTTGGGATTCACCGAGAACTGCACGTTGGAGCCGCCCGTGTCCACACCAATCTCACGCAGCACTGCCAAGGAGGCATTGCGCATGATCTGGTATTCCTTGTCGGTCAAAGTCTGGGCAGGTGCTACTGTGATGGAGTCACCGGTGTGCACACCCATGGGATCCAGGTTTTCGATGGAGCAGACGATGATGCAGTTGTCCGCGGTGTCGCGCACCACTTCCATCTCGTACTCTTTCCAGCCCAGCAGCGACTCTTCGATCAAAAGTTCATTTGTGGGGGATGCTTCCAAACCGCGTTTGCAAATAGTCTCAAACTCTTCCGAGTTGTAAGCGATACCACCACCGGTGCCGCCCAGCGTGAAGCTGGGGCGAATCACGGTAGGAAAGCCCATCTGCTTTTGCACGGCCCACGCTTCATCCATCGAATGGGCGATGCCGGAGCGCGCGGAGCCCAGACCGATCTTGGTCATGGCGTCCTTGAACTTCAGGCGGTCTTCCGCCTTGTCAATCGCTTCGGGCTTGGCGCCAATCAGTTCGACGTTGTACTTGTCCAGCACGCCGTGCTTCCACAGATCCAGCGCGCAGTTCAGCGCGGTCTGACCACCCATGGTAGGCAGGATCGCATCGGGACGCTCTTTGGCGATGATCTTCTCGACCGTCTGCCAGGTGATGGGTTCGATGTAGGTGACGTCCGCTGTTGCGGGGTCGGTCATGATCGTGGCGGGGTTGCTGTTGATCAGGATAACCTTGTAACCCTCTTCGCGCAGGGCCTTGCAGGCCTGCACGCCAGAGTAGTCAAACTCGCAGGCTTGACCGATCACGATGGGACCGGCGCCAATGATCAAAATGCTTTTAAGGTCGGTGCGCTTAGGCATTAGTTCTTCTCCATCAGCGCTGTGAAGCGGTCAAACAGGTAGCCAATATCGTGCGGGCCAGGCGATGCTTCAGGGTGGCCCTGGAAGCAGAAAGCGGGAACATCGGTGCGTTCCAAGCCTTGCAGCGTGCCGTCAAACAGGCTGATGTGCGTGGCGCGCACATTCGCAGGCAACGACTCCAGTTCCACCGCAAAGCCGTGGTTCTGGCTGGTGATGCTGACGCGACCGGAGTCCAGATCCTTCACAGGGTGGTTGGCACCGTGGTGGCTGTTTTGCATCTTGAAGGTCTTGGCGCCGGAGGCCAGGGCCATGATCTGGTGGCCCAGACAGATACCAAACAGCGGCTTCTTGGCAGCCATGATCTCTTGCGCAGCGGTAATGGCGTAGTCGCAAGGTGCTGGGTCGCCAGGGCCATTGGACAGGAACACGCCATCGGGGTTCATAGCCAGCACATCCTTGGCAGGCGTCTGGGCGGGCACCACGGTCACGTCGCAACCGCGCTCGGCCAGCATGCGCAGAATGTTCTTTTTCACGCCAAAGTCATAAGCCACGACCTTGAACTTGGGCGCTTCAAGCTTGCCGTAGCCTTGACCCAGCTTCCACTCGGTCTCAGTCCATGCATAGGATTCGTCGGTGGTCACCACCTTGGCCAAGTCCAGCCCCTTCATGCTGGGGGCGGCCTTGGCTGCAGCAATAGCTTCGTCAATCTTGGCTTGTGTGACTTCTTCGCCAGCGGCCAAACCCACAATCGCGCCGTTTTGCGCTCCGTGGTCACGCAGCAGTCGCGTAAGCTTGCGGGTGTCGATGTTGGCGATGGCAACGGTCTTGCCTTCGGTCAGGTACTCGGACAGCGTCTGGGAGCTGCGGAAGTTGCTGGCCAGCAAGGGCAGGTTCTTGATGATGAGACCTGCGGCATGGATCTTGTCAGCTTCGACATCTTCAGGATTGACACCGTAGTTGCCGATGTGCGGATACGTGAGCGTCACGATCTGCTGGCAGTAGCTGGGGTCGGTGAGGATTTCCTGGTAGCCAGTCAGCGAAGTGTTGAACACCACTTCACCAACGGTGGTGCCTTGCGCACCAATCGAGTTGCCAACAAAGACCGTGCCGTCTGCGAGCGCCAAGATGGCGGATGGGAAGTTTCCCTTGAGAGACAAAAGCACTGGATTCTCCGGTTTTAAGTACGGTTACGCCCAGCGTGAGCCCTACTGCCTAGCGGCATAGGGAATTTGCTTGTCTGCAATGAATGACGGGAAAAGCGTCGCTAGGCGTATGGAAAGAATGCTGAAAAGCCTCTCATTATATCCACTTCCAGTTGCCCTACTGGCTATTCACAGGGATTGCCCCCTACCCCTTCAATCGAGATGACTCACTGCACTCGCGTGCAAACAGATGGCCGCAGCTGCAGCCACGTTCAACGACTCTTCCCCTCCAGGCTGGGCAATGCGCACGTGTTGCGCCGCCATCGCCTCCACCGCAGGGCCTACGCCCTGCCCCTCATGCCCCATGGCCCATGCGCAAGGCCAAGGCAAGCTGGAGTGGTGAATCAAATCACCGCGGTGCGAACTGGTCACCACCACAGGCACCTGCAATTGCGACAGCGCCTCAGCTTGAACACCTTCCACCAGGTGCAAGGCAAAGTGCGCCCCCATGCCTGCGCGCAGCACTTTTTGACTCCACAGTGCAGCCGTGCCCTTCAAAGCAACAATTTGCTGGAAACCAAAGGCCGACGCCGAGCGCAAGATGGACCCTACATTGCCCGCATCTTGCACACGATCAAGCACCACGGTCGGCACACCCGAACGCACCTGCACATCCGCCGCCCACGGCATGACGTAGCCCATGCGCGCAGGGGACTCTAAACCACTGATGTCCGCAAACAACGCATCATCCAAAACCACGACTTTGCTAGCTGCTTGCGCCCATTCCACGGGCGCTTTAGGCCAAAAAGACTTCGCAAACACCGCCACCTTCGGCTGCAAACCGCGCGCCAGTGCGGCGCGGCACAGGTGGTCACCCTCGATCCATGCATAGCCTAGCTTGCGGTACATGCCACTCTCACGGGAGAGACGGCGCAACTCTTTAACCAACGCGTTGTCGCGGGAACTAATTTCTGTGATGTTCATGCCGTGGCGGCTGCAGTCTGCTGGACTGCAAATTTATGAATAACGTGTGTCACGGGCGCAAAGCTGCGCCGGTGCTCAGGAGTTGCCCCATGCGCGTTCAGCGCTTGCAAGTGCGCTGCGGTGCCGTAGCCTTTGTGCGCTGCAAAACCATACTGTGGGTAGCTGCGATCCAAGGCTTCACACCAACGATCCCTGTGCACCTTGGCCAAAATGGAGGCCGCAGAAATGGCTGGTACCAGTGCATCCCCCTTCACAATGGCTTCTGCATGAACATCCAACAAGGGAATGCGATTGCCATCCACCTGCACCAAAGCAGGCTTAAGGCGCAAGCCGTTGACCGCCCGCTGCATGGCCAGCATGGTGGCCTGCAGAATATTGAGGCGGTCAATTTCTTCCACGGATGCCTCGGCAATGCAAAAACACAAAGCTTTGGCACGGATTTCATCAAACAGCTTTTCGCGGCGCAATGCCGTGAGTTTTTTAGAGTCTGCCAACCCCATCACAGGGTTCAGATCATCCAAGATCACGGCAGCAGCCACCACAGGACCCGCCAGTGGACCGCGCCCTGCCTCATCCACACCCGCCACCAAACCTGGCGCATGCCACTGCAGGCAGCTTTGCTCAGGCGGAAAGGACTTTTTGGATGGCATGGGCAGACAAGGTCGGAGTGTCTCTGCACAGCTCTTGGTGCAAAGCGGTAAATCGCTGCTGGACAGCACTAATTTTGGCGCAGGCATGGGCGCTGCCATCTAACCACTGCGCCACAGCATCCGCTAAAGCGCGCGGTGATGCTTGGTTTTGCAACAACTCAGGCACCACAAAATCAGAGCACAAAATATTGGGCAAACCCACCCAGGGCTGCAATTGCTTGCGCTGCATGAGTTTGTAGCTCCAAGGATGCATATGGTAGGAAATGACCATGGGGCGCTTGAATAATGCAGCCTCTAAAGTCGCGGTACCACTGGCAATCAAAGTGCAGTCACAGGCCGCCAGCACATCGTGCGACTGCCCCCGGACAATCTGCAACCAACCCGCCACGCCCAGCTCATGGCTTAAAGCTATCAGCTTGTCATGCAACGCTGGCACTGCAGGCAGTATCACTTGCAAGTTTGGCCACTCCTGCTTGAGCAGCGCCGCTGCTTGCATGAAAGGCTTGGCAATATATTGCACTTCTGCACGGCGACTCCCCGGAAGCAATGCCAGCACTGGCGCATCTGCAGACAGCCCCAAACGCGCACGGGCCGCAGCACGATCAGGCTCCATCGGTATCACTTGCGCCAGAGGATGGCCTACATATGTGGCCGCAATATCGTGCCGAGCGAGCAACTCTGGTTCAAAAGGAAACAGGCACAGCACATGATCTGCCGCAGCGCGAATTTTGTGTATACGCTCAGGGCGCCAAGCCCAAATCGAGGGGCACACAAAATGCACTGTCTTGATCCCGGATGCGCGCAAATCCTGCTCCAACCCCAAATTGAAGTCAGGAGCATCGATTCCCACAAACACATCGGGTCGATCTTGCAAAAGCTTGCCTCGCAGCTGTTTGCGAATCGACAAGATATCCCACAAGCGCATCAGCACTTCGAAGCTATAGCCATGCACGGCCAGCCGCTCACTAGGCCACAAGGCATCAAAGCCACGCTGCTGCATTTGTGAGCCACCAATCCCATAGCTTTGCACCAGAGGCCACTGCTGGCGCATGCCATCCAAAAGCAAACCGGCGAGCAAGTCTCCTGACGTCTCGCCGGCCACCATGGCAACACGCGGTTGCTGATTCTGTAAAAAAGACATGGCCTTAGCGCGCAATACCCCGAGTGGAAGCGGCAAGGAAAGACTGCATCAATGCAATGTCTTGTGCTGCCTCCGGCATTTCTTGCAGCAAAGCTGCAATCGCTTGCATGGCATCTTCCAAAGTCAGCCCTTGTCGATACAGCAACCGGTGCATTTGCTTGACCGCCTTCAAACGCTCAGGTGTGAATCCACGACGACGCAAGCCCTCCAAATTGAAGCCACGCACAGCCAGCGGGTTACCTTCAATCATCATGAAAGGCGGCACATCTTGCGCCACACGACTGGCAAAACCCGCCATGGCATGTGCGCCAATCTTCACAAATTGGTGCACACCTGTCAGCCCACCCAAAATGACCCAATCGCCCAAATGCACATGACCAGCCAATGTGGCGTTGTTGGCCAAGATGGTGTTGTTGCCTACAACACAGTCATGTGCAATGTGCACATAAGCCATGATCCAGTTGTCGTCGCCAATGCGCGTAACCCCTGCATCTTGGCTAGTCCCGGTGTTGAAGGTACAAAACTCACGGATGGTGTTGCGATTGCCTATTGCAAGCCGAGTCGGCTCTCCCGCATATTTTTTGTCTTGCGGTTGAGCGCCCAACGAAGCAAATTGGAAAATATGGTTATCGACACCAATCGAGGTGTGCCCTTCGATGACGCAATGTGGTCCAACGCATGTACCCGCGCCAATCGAAACATGGGGGCCGATGATGCTGTACGCACCCACAGTCACAGACGGGTGCAGTTGTGCCCCTTCGTGAATGATGGCTGTTGGATGAATATTCGCGCTCATCAAGCCTGCTTTTCAGGTCCCACATAACGCATGGTGCACATCAGCTCAGCTTCGCAAGCCACATCATCACCAACGCGCGCAACACCCTTGAACTTCCAAATGCCGCCACGCACACGGTCAATCGAAGCCTCCAAAATCAGCTGATCACCTGGCTCAACAGGGCGCTTGAATCGCGCCGAGTCAATGCCAACAAAATAATAGATGTTGTTTTCATCAGGCACCTGACCCATGGCGTCAAAGGCCAGCAAACCTGCGGCTTGTGCCAGTGCTTCGAGCATCAACACTCCAGGCATCACCGGACGGCCTGGAAAATGCCCCTGAAAAAACGGCTCGTTAAAAGTAACGTTTTTGATTGCGCGAATGCGCTTATTGCTCTCCAACTCAACAACGCGATCCACCAGCAAAAAAGGGTAGCGGTGAGGAAGTTGTTTGAGAATTGCGTGAATATCCATTATGAATTTCCGTTGTTGCTTTTTTGCGCTTCAAGCGCTTTCTCAAGCTTTTTGATGCGCTCTCGCAGCACATGCAGTTGCTTGAAAGAAGCAGCGTTTTTTTCCCATTGCTCATTGGTCTGCAATGGGAAGATACCAGTGTACAAGCCAGGCTGATGAATAGAGCGCGTCACCATTGACGTCGGCGAAATACTGGTTCCATCCGCAATAGTCAAGTGCCCCAGAATATTCGCGGCGCCACCGATGGAGCAATTGCGCCCCAAGCGCGCACTACCTGCAATACCGACATTACCGGCAATCACCGAGTGCGCACCAATATGCACATTGTGTGCAATCTGCACCAGATTATCGATCTTCACACCATCTTCGATGATGGTGTCATCGAGTGCCCCCCTATCAATGCAGGTGTTAGCACCAATCTCGACATCGTTCCCGATTCGCACTCGGCCCAGTTGCTCAATTTTGATCCAACTGGCTCCATCGCTGGCAAAGCCAAACCCATCCGCGCCGATTACCACACCTGGGTGCAGTAAACAACGCTCGCCGATCTCACATTCATCGGCTACGGTCACGCGAGAACTCAGCACCGTACCTGCACCTATGCGAGCACCAGCACCCACCACGCATTGGGGGCCTATATAAGCACCCTCGCCAACAATCGCAGTTGCATCAACCACCGCTGTCGAATGAATGCCGGAAGGTTTAAGCCCTTGTTTTTTCGCACGCCAAAATTGCGTCAAACGCGCGAAATACACATAAGGGTTCGCAACCACAATGCAGGCACCACGCATTACCGCAGCGTCACGCATCGCAGGGGCCACAATGACACAAGCCGCCTTGGAGGCGGCCATTTGCGTCGCATACCTTGGATTGCTGAGAAAACTAATAGAGGCGGCGTCTGCCGTCTCTAGCGGGGAAATACGAGCAATTTCTTGGTCTCGCAATCCCCCAATCAGCTCCCCCCCCAAGGCATCGATGATTTGTCCAAGCTGAACAATCACAGAACGTCCTCAAAAGCCTACTTTGCGGCCCCATTCAAAGCTTTAATCACCTTGTCAGTAATGTCATGCTTGGGATTAACATAAACCGCTTCTTGCAAAATCACATCGTACTTTTCAGCCTCTGCGACCTGCTGGACAATGCGATTGGCCTGCTCCAAAACACGCGCCAACTCTTCGTTCTTGCGTGCATTCAGATCTTCTTGGAACTCACGGTTCTTGCGCTGGAAATCACGGTCTTGGTCCACCAAAGCACGCTGCTTCGCAATACGCTGGCTTTCGGACAACGTCGGCGCATCACGCTCAAACGCTTCCGAAGCTGTTTTTAGTGTTTTGCCTGCAGCCACCAGCTCACGCTCACGCTTGGAAAACTCTTGTTCCAGCTTGCTTTGCGCCGCTTTTGCGGAATTTGCCTCACGGAAAATTCGGTCTGTATTCACAAACCCAGCTTTGAAATCCTGCGCGTAAGCAGTCAGCGTCAGGCTAGCCAACAAGGCAGATACTGCCAATGTGCGATACATGTTTTTCATCAGAAAGATGTTCCAATTTGAAATTGAAGCTTTTGCAGCTCATCACCATTTTTCTTGCGAATAGGGTTTGCCCACGCAAGACGCAGCGGTCCCAAAGGAGAAATCCAGCTCAAGCCGATGCCTGCAGAAGCCCGCAACTCATCAGCTCGAATGGGGTCGTTTTCACCATAAATAGCGCCCACATCAACAAAAGTGAACCAGCGCAGGGTTTTGTCATTACCAGCCCCAGGGAAAGGTGCAATCAATTCAAAATTCATGACTGCTTTTTTCGCCCCCCCCAAATATGAGTAACTTCCAGAAGCGTAATTCTCAATTACGCCATTTAAGCCTACATATTGGTTCGCACGAGGTCCTAAGCTACCTTGCTCAAAGCCTCGCACAGACCCCAAACCACCTGCGTAGAAATTTTTAAAAATTGGATAAGGCTTTCCCCCAAGTCCTTTACCCCAACCCAACTCTGCATTTACAGCAAAAGTCATTGCCTTCGTAATTGGCAAATATTGCTGGAATTGATAGTTGGCCTTAACGTAGTTCATGTCACCTGCCGGCGACCACTCTGCATTAAATCGCTGATAACGTCCCGAATTGGGCGCCAAAGCACTATCGCGCGAATCACGCCCCCAACCTAAAGTCAGAGGGATGCCGGTTGTATTTTTACCAGCATAATCACGGTATTGAATAGGCATATACACACCTTGATCAATCCTAGTCTGCTCTACCCCAGCACCAAAATACACCGTATCGATTTCGCTAAAAGGAACTCCAAATCTTACAGATGCCCCTTTAGAAACGATTTTGTACAAATCCTCTGATTTCACCAACTCATTACCGACATAAACATCACCTGAATATGGGCGCGAAGTCCGGTAATAAGCATCTACAGTGCGGGAAATACCATCCTGCGTGAAATACGGATCGGTAGTGCTAACAACCAGTGTGCGATTGAACTTACTGGTATTAACATCCAGCCCCAGATAATTACCTGAGCCAAAAGCGTTCTCTTGCTTGATACCAAAACTTAAAGAAACTTTTTCTGCGCTAGAGAAACCCGCACCCAAAGTCACAGCACCAGTGGGCTTTTCCTTCACATGCACCACCAGATCAACCTGGTCTGGCGAACCCGGAATCTCTTGGGTATCCACATCAACCTCTGTGAAATAACCCAAACGGTCTACGCGATCACGCGACAACTTGATTTTGTCACCGTCGTACCACGAAGACTCAAATTGACGAAACTCCCGGCGAATCACTTCGTCACGCGTGCGGTCATTACCCGTTACTTGGATACGGCGCACATAAGCACGGCGCGAAGGCTCGGCGCGCAATACAAAAGCTACACGATTGTTCTCGCGATCCACCTCGGGCACAGCCTCAACACGAGCAAATGCGAAACCAAAATTACTAAAGTGATCCGAAAAAGCTTTGGTTGTTTCTGCCACCAAATCTGCATTGTAGGCCTGTCCCGGACGAATCTTCACGAGCGACTTGAACTCATCGTCACGCCCCAAATAGTTGCCTTCTAACTCAACACCGGAGACAACGAATTTTTCCCCTTCGTGAATATTCACCACCAAGGAAATTTTTTGTTTGTCTGGTGAAATTGCCACTTGGGTCGAGTCGATCCGAAAATCTAAATATCCACGCTGCAAATAATAAGAGCGTAAAGTTTCCAAGTCTGCATTCAGTTTGCTGCGCGCATAACGATTGGACTTGGTATACCAACTCAACCAACCACCCGTATCTTGGTCAAACTGTTTTTTCAGTGTTGACTCGCTAAAAGCCTTGTTACCAACGATACGAATATCGTTAATTTTTGCGGCATCGCCTTCAGTAACAGAGAACGTCAAATTTACACGGTTCCGCTCGATCGGCGTTACCGTCGTCACCACTTCAGCGCCGTACAAACTGCGGTTGATGTACTGACGTTTCAACTCTTGTTCGGCACGATCAGCCAAAGCTTTGTCGAATGGTCGCCCTTCAGCCAACCCAACATCACGCATAGCCTTTTGCAGCGCTTCCTTGTCGAATTCTTTGGTACCAACAAATTCAACCCCTGCAATCGTGGGCCGTTCTTCTACAACGACTACCAGCACATTGCCGTTTGCCTCCAGGCGCACATCTTTAAACAGCCCCAAAGCGAACAAGGAACGGATGGCTGAGGCCCCTTTGTCGTCGTTGTAGTCATCTCCCACGCGCAGCGGCATCGAAGCAAAGACAGTACCAGCTTCAACGCGTTGCAAGCCTTCCACACGGATATCTTGAACCTTGAAAGGCTCTAACGCCCAGGCTGCTTGAGCAGCGCAGAGCCAAGCCGCCACGGCAGTTGCCGTACGAACGCCAAATCTATTTTTTGAGAATTTCATTTGTGATACAGGCGCCAACTTCGAAGTAGGCAGTTTGACTGTGTTGATTAGCCCCCAAGGCGGCTGAGATCGTTAAATAAAGCAATGGACATCATCACCAGCAAAAGGGCTATGCCTACCCGTTGAAAGCGCTCCATCCAAGCGTCACTTACAGGCTTCCCAGTGACTGCCTCCCAAAGATAATACATCAGGTGCCCCCCATCCAAGACAGGAAGTGGCAAGAGATTCAAAACGCCAAGACTAACGCTGATGAGCGCCAAAAACAATACATATTGTGTCAGGCCTAGGCCTGCTGACTTTCCTGCGTAATCTGCAATCGTCAAGGGCCCGCTCAAATTGTCCAACGAAGCTTGCCCCAGCAGCATTTTTGCCATCATCTGCAGACTTAGAAGTGATACCTCCCAAGTCTTCCCGATGCCTAAAGCAAGCCCCTCAAATGCTCCTTTTTGCACCCAGACCATCTCAGGACGGCCACCCACATAAGCACCGATGCGACCAATTTCTCCGTCTGGCGTTGACACAAGATCTGGTTGCACCCGAATAGTTAACAATTGTTGGTTGCGCTCAACTCTCCACGCCTGGTCGCGCAAGCTTTCATCAGCAGCAGCCGACTTGATCAACTCTCGCAGTTGTGTGCCATCTGTGATGGTGTGTCCATTCACTGCAATCACCACATCACCAACTTGCAAACCCGCAGTTTGCGCAGGCATCTGCGGAATGATCTCGCCCAGAACAGGAGGGGTCCAAGGCGCATCAATCCCTATGCGCTTTAAGGCGGTCTGATTTAGACTACTTTGCGCTAATGTAGACAGACGCATAACACCTTGCGCAAGGTCACTCCCCTCCGCACCAACCCATGTCAGCGTCGCATCTTGGCCATTCAATGCAGCTTGCGTCAATTGCCAGCGCAGTTCCTCAAAGGACTCCACCACAACCGCAGCATCTTGCCCCACTTGCACGGATTGCACGCGTTCACCGCCACGCAACCCCATTTGCTCCGCCAGCGTTCCCACCTTCGGGGCAGCAATCACTGCCTGAGGCTGCTCCTGGCCCACCCAGTTCACAACGCTGTACAGCACCACCGCGAGAAGCAAATTAGCCAGAGGGCCTGCCGCAACAATGGCTGCGCGCTTACGCAAAGGCTGACGGTTAAAGGCTTGGTGCAGTTGATCGGCAGGAACTGCACCTTCACGCTCATCCAGCATGCGCACATAACCGCCAAGCGGCAACAGCGCAATCACGAACTCCGTATCTGAGCCAGCACGTTTCCAGGTCAAAAGGGGCTTTCCCATCCCAATCGAAAACCGCAACACTTTGACACCGCATGCAACTGCAACGCGATAGTGGCCATATTCATGAATGGCTATCAGCAACCCCAGGGCAACGATGAAGGCAACCAAGGTCAGCATGCTGTCTCCCCTTCGTAGCTAGTGCAAGCCATCACGCAGCAAACCGCTCCAGCACCTCAGCAGCGACGCTACGCGCCTCATCGTTCAATGCGAGCAAATCACCCACATTACGAGGCTGCGGTGGAGTCACCGCACTCAATGTTTCCAGGTTCACCGCATGAATGCGGTCAAAACGCAATTGACCCGACAAGAAAGCAGCCACAGCCACTTCATTTGCGGCATTCAATACCGCTGTAGTACCTTCGGGTGCCTTCAGCGCTTGCCACGACAGATGCAGCCCCGGAAAACGCTGAGCATCAGCCTCTTCAAACGTCAACCCTGCCAAAGCGGTGAAATCGAGCGGCGCAACCCCACTCTCAATACGCTCTGGCCACGCCAGCCCACATGCAATCGGCACACGCATATCTGGCGTTCCCAACTGTGCCAAGATGGACGCATCTTTGAACTGCACCATGGAATGCACAATTTGCTGCGGATGTATCACGACCTTGATTTGGTCCGGCTCCACATCAAAGAGCCAGCGCGCCTCAATAACTTCCAAGGCCTTATTCATCATCGTGGCGGAATCCACCGAAATTTTCCGCCCCATTGAAAAGTTAGGATGCTTGCAGGCCTGTGCAGGCGTAATCTCTGCCAACGTAGCGGGATCACGCTGTCTAAACGGCCCGCCGGAAGCAGTTAGCAACAAGCTATCGAGCCGCGCGCGCCATGTGGAGCGGTCTTCTGGCAAGCATTGAAAGATGGCCGAATGCTCGCTATCAATCGGCAACAAAGTGCAGCCATGGGCATGCACCGTTTCCATAAAGAGCGCACCGCCTACCACCAACGCTTCTTTATTGGCCAGCAACAAGCGTTTACCCGCTTTGGCCGCAGCCAAGCAGGGTGACAAGCCGGCCGCTCCCACAATCGCCCCCATCACAGCGTCGACTTCTGGATGCGACGCTATTTTTTCAAGAGCATCTTGCGCTTGCAGCACCTGCGTTGCAAGCCCATTTGACTGCAATTTCTCCGCCAATGCCTTGGCATGAACAGCACTGGCCATCACCGCATACTGCGGCTTGAACTCAGCGCACTGCGCCAACATCACATCAACCTGCGTAGCTGCACTCAGCGCAAAAACTTCATAGCTTGCAGGGTGCCGCCGCACGACATCCAAAGTACTTGTTCCAATCGAGCCCGTAGAGCCCAGCACCGTCAAACGTTGTTTCATCATTGCACCAAAGAAGTCAGCATCATGGCCAGTGGCAAGGTGGGCAAGAGCGCGTCAATACGATCCAGCACTCCACCGTGGCCGGGTAAAAGCTGGCTGCTGTCTTTAAATCCTGCGCTGCGCTTGATCAAAGACTCCACCAAATCACCCAACACGCTCATCGCAGCCATGAACAAAGCTGCCACCAACAGCAGCCACCAGCCTTGCTCGTAAAGGTGCGTGTAAAAGCTTGCAACCTCTACCTTCTGGGCGGCGTCTATCCACACCCAGGCAAATGCCATCAAAACTACGCCCAAAGCCCCACCCCAAGCACCTTCCCAGCTTTTGCCAGGACTGATCGTTGGGGCGAGTTTTTGCTTGGTAAAACGCAGCCCCAGAGCGCGCCCAAAGAAATAGGCAAAGACGTCTGCCACCCATACCAAGGCCAGTACAGACAACAAAAAATTAATCCCGATCTGGCGCGCTTGTACGATGGCTAAGCCTGCCACCCACAGAGCCAACATTCCTGCCAGCCAGCGCATCCATTGAGGCACCCGGCCCCAAGCAGGCACCCCTGCCTTGACGAGCAACACGCTCAGCAACACCCAAGCACCGCCAGCAACCACCCATAAGACACGATAGGAATTCGACAGCCAACCCTGCTGCCACGTCAGCAAGCACAGCAGCAGCATCACAACACCCGTGACAACCGCACCTACAGCACGCAAGCCAATCAACCGCCCCCACTCCCAAGCGCCCGCTGTCAACATCACCAAAACAATCATGTTGAACGCTAATGGATTAGAGGCAAAAAGAGCTGGCAACAAAATAGCCAGCAACACCACGGCTGTGATGACACGCTGCAAGAGCATGGGAATTTCTCCCTGGTTAAATAGCCACCGCTGATGCCGACGACTGTGTGATTTGTTCAGATGTTTGACCAAAGCGGCGCTCGCGCTGCGCAAAGTCCGCAATCGCGGCATCGAGATCGAGCGCATCAAAATCCGGCCATAAGGCGGGACTGAAGTACAACTCAGAGTATGCCGCCTGCCACAGCAGAAAATTACTAATCCGGAACTCTCCGCCAGTGCGAATGATCAGGTCAGGATCTGCCACGTGTGCCATGCCCATCGCAGCGCTCAGGCTTTGCTCGGTCATAGTTTGCCCTTGCGCCGCCACATGCGCAGCCGCCTGCACAATATCGCTGCGACCGCCATAGTTAAAGCAGACATTCAGCACCAATCGGTCATTGGCCACTGTCAATGCTTCTGCTTGCGCGAACCCAGACTGCACCTTGTCAGACAAGCTTGCCCGCTCCCCCACGAAGTGCAGCCGCACACCCTCTGCATGCAAGCTGGGTACTTCTCGCGCCAAAGCCCCCGCCAGAAGGTTCATCAACCCCGAAACCTCTTCTGCCGGACGATTCCAGTTTTCCGAGGAAAACGCAAACACCGTCAGCACGCGCACACCTCGCGCAATGCACAAGCGCACACAGCGACGCAAAGCCTCAACACCTTGCTTATGGCCGGCCAAGCGAGGCAGAAAACGCTTCTTGGCCCAGCGTCCATTGCCATCCATCACGATGGCAATGTGGCGAGGAATTACATGTAATTGGGTCATCGTTCTTCCCCGCGCACTCACACAGCCTTAAACGGCCATGATTTCTTCTTCTTTGGCAGCTACCAAAGCGTCGATCTCAGCAATATTTTTATCGGTCAGTTTTTGGATCTCTGCTTCCGAGCGCTTTTGATCGTCTTCAGAAGCTTCCTTATCCTTGACCAAACGCTTCACCGCTTCGTTGGCATCACGACGCAAATTACGTACAGCCACCTTCGAAGCCTCACCTTCGTTACGCGCCAGCTTGGTCATCTCCTTGCGACGCTCTTCACTCATGGGAGGCATGGGCACGCGAATCAAGTCACCCATAGAAGCAGGATTCAGCCCCAAATCACTTTCCCGAATGGCTTTCTCCACCTTCGCCGCCATGTTTTTTTCCCAAGGCTGCACACTCAGCGTACGCGCATCCAGCAAAGACACATTAGCCACTTGTGACAGCGGCACCATGGAGCCGTAATAATCGACATGAATCACATCCAGCAACTGAGGGCTGGGACGTCCTGTGCGAATACGGGACAAGTTGTTTTTCAACGCCTCCAGGGACTGACCCATCTTGGTTTCGGCGGTTTTCTTGATGTCAGCAATCGTCATATTTATTACCTCTGAAAGCAAATGGCCTTCCATGCTTGCACAAGGAAGGCCTAAAGTCGCTTTAAATTAATCAAGCGTGTACCAGCGTGCCCTCATCTTCACCCATCACCACGCGCAGCAGC
The DNA here is from genome assembly GCF_002501455.1 of Comamonas sp. UBA7840. Lineage (NCBI taxonomy): Bacteria > Pseudomonadati > Pseudomonadota > Betaproteobacteria > Burkholderiales > Comamonadaceae > Comamonas > Comamonas sp. UBA7840. The sequence goes on from NZ_DLTI01000028.1 coordinate 98,999, forward strand.
GCGCCAGGCTTCACGATAGAGAATACGCGGATGGGCAGCTTCTGGTCGCGGCACAAAGCAAAAGCCGTGGCATCCATGATGCCCAAATTACGACCGATGGCTTCATCAAAAGCCAGCTTGGTGTAACGAGTGGCCGTAGGATCCTTCATTGGATCAGCAGTGTATACGCCATCTACCTTTGTGGCCTTCAAAACCACTTCTGCACCGATCTCTGCACCGCGCAGCGCTGCAGCCGTATCTGTCGTAAAGAAAGGGTTGCCAGTTCCGGCTGCAAATACCACCACCTTACCTTCTTCAAGGTACTGCAGCGCTTTAGGGCGCACATAAGGCTCAACCACTTGCTCAATACCGATGGCCGACATCACGCGAGCGGTCAAGCCTTGCTTGTCCATCGCATCTGCCAATGCCAAGGCATTCATCACCGTGGCCAGCATGCCCATATAGTCAGCAGTCGCCCGGTCCATACCGGCCGAGCCACCTGCCACACCACGGAAGATATTGCCCCCACCGATCACAACCGCAACCTGCACCCCCACTTTGGAGACCTCAACAATCTCGGAGACCATGCGCTCAATCGTGGCGCGATTGATACCAAATTGGTCGTCACCCATAAGCGCCTCACCAGACAACTTCAGCAAGATGCGTTTGTGGGCTGGTTGAACTTGTGTCATGGGTAACTCCGGTGTGATGTGTGGTTGTGGATGTGAAAACGATCGAGAGCAGTTGCGCTAGCCGGTAATTAAGCGCCCTTAGCAGCGGCCATTTGAGCGGCCACTTCAGCTGCAAAGTCGTCAGCCTTCTTCTCAATACCTTCACCCACCACGTACAGCGTAAAGCCCTTTACGGTGGTATTGGCAGCCTTGAGCATCTGCGCCACGGTTTGCTTGCCGTCAGCAGCCTTCACGAACACTTGGTCAGCCAAGGAAACTTCTTTCAGATACTTCTGAACGGAACCCTCAACCATCTTGGCCACGATGTCAGCAGGCTTGCCAGATTCAGCCGCCTTACCTTCTGCCACCGAACGCTCTTTGGCGATCAGCTCAGCAGGCACGTCCGCAGAAGTCAATGCCACAGGCTTCATGGCAGCAACGTGCATTGCCACGTCCTTCGCAGCAGTTGCATCGCCCTCGAACTCAACGATCACGCCAATGCGCGTGCCATGCACATACGAAGCCAGATTGCCTTCAAAGCGCTTGAAGCGACGGAAAGACATGTTTTCACCGATCTTGCCGATCAAACCCTTGCGCACATCTTCCAGTGTGGGGCCAAAACCGTCTTGTTCGTAAGCTACAGCACCCAGCGCTTCCACATCTGCGGGGTTGTGCTTGGCAACCAATTGCGCAGCAGCTGCAGCCATTGCCAAGAAGCTGTCGTTCTTGGACACGAAGTCAGTTTCACTGTTCACTTCAATCAGAGCACCCACGTTGCCATCGATGAAGGAAGCCACCACGCCTTCAGCAGTCACGCGCGAAGCAGCCTTACCAGCCTTGGTGCCCAGCTTCACTCGCAGCAGCTCTTCCGCCTTGGTCATATCACCATCAGCTTCTGTCAGCGCCTTCTTGCATTCCATCATGGGCGCATCAGTCTTTGCGCGCAGTTCAGCTACCATGCTTGCGGTAATTGCAGCCATCTTGTTTCTCCGTATTCAGTTCAAATCGTTACAGGATTTCAGCTAAAAAAAGGGGGCTACGTAGAGCCCCGCTTTTTTATCGCGACACGTCGCGCAGCCAGGACTTAGGCAGCGGAATCTTCCACTTCGACGAATTCGTCAGAGCCTTCGCCAGCAGCAACCTTAGCCACGTCGTTCAGACGCGCTTCGCGGCCTTCCAAGATCGCGTCAGCAATGGCGCGAGCGTACAGAGCCACAGCCTTTGCAGAGTCGTCGTTACCAGGAATCACGTAGTCGATACCTTCGGGATTGTGGTTCGAGTCCACCACACCGATCAATGGAATACCCAGCTTCTTGGCTTCGGAAATAGCGATCTTGTGGAAACCCACGTCGATCACAAAAATAGCGTCAGGCAGAGCAGCCATGTCTTGGATGCCGCCGATGTCCTTTTCCAGCTTTTCCAGTTCGCGAGCGAACATCAGCTGTTCCTTCTTGGACAAAGATTCCAGGCCAGTTTCTTGCTGGGCCTTCATGTCTTTCAGACGCTTGATGGAAGTCTTCACCGTCTTGAAGTTGGTCAGCATACCGCCCAACCAGCGCTGGTCCACGAAAGGCACACCAGCGCGCTGTGCTTGCTCAGCTACCAGCTCACGGGCTTGACGCTTAGTACCAACCATCAAAATGGTGCCACCGTTAGAAGCCAGCTGCTTAGCAAACTTCTGGGCGTCCTGCAGCATGGGCAGGGACTTTTCCAGGTTGATGATGTGAATCTTGTTGCGATGACCGAAGATGAACGGAGCCATCTTGGGGTTCCAGAAACGTGTTTGGTGACCAAAGTGGACACCGGCTTCCAGCATTTCGCGCATAGTAACGGACATAATTTTCTCCAAAAGGTTAGGTCTTAAATGCAGCTCGATTTTGTGGACAACAGCGTCAACAACACCTTATGAGAGCTGATTTGCGATTAGCTTTGCAAGCCATACCACGCACATTACGAGGCAATCAACTGCAAAGCCGAAAAATTTTAGCACAAGACAGAAGCATGCATCGCCAAGATGTACTCACAAGCCCGTGATCGCTGGATGCACGAGACGCTAATCAACACTTTATATTTCTTTGCGAATTGCACTACTGGAGACAGTGTTTGCGCGTCAAAATCATGAGTTCCGCACTAGCGCCTACACGCCATGAATATCGCCATCGTGGGAGCCGGGATCACCGGCATCTCCACGGCCTTGGAATTTGCCCGAGACGGGCACCAAGTTACCGTCTACGAACAAATGAATGCCGCCGCCGAAGATGCCAGCTTTGCTCCTGGCGGCTGGCTGTCGCCTTTGGTCGCGCAAAGCTTGGCCGCTCCTGGCGCGGGCATGCCCTTGAAATCTTTGCGCAGCGGGGCCAGCCTGTTGCAAGCACCGGGCATGCTGGGCTCAGCAAATTGGCGCTGGATGCGCCAGTGGAAAAAAAACGAAAAGCTTGCCCACAAGCAAGGCAATCAACCGTTTTGCACTGCTCTGCACACACTGGGCAGCTACAGCGCCAGCTTGCGCTGGCAAAACTGTGAAGACACCGAGATGGCGGCAGAGCACAAGGCCGGCAGTCTGGTTTTGCTACGCACGCCACAGGAAGTGGCGTTCTGGAACACACAGCTTGCGTCACTTCAAGCGCAGGGCGTGACATGCCAACTCCTCAACGCCACCCAAGCTCAAGCCCTGGAGCCAGGCCTGGGCCAAGAGATTGCCTGGCTCAACGCCCTGCACTTTCCCGACAGCGAGTCCATCAACCCGCGTCTGTGGGCGCATTACCTGCGCATGCAAGCACAGGCAATGGGCGCCATTTTTCGCACTGGCATATCGGTGCAGAAAATCAGCAGTCAGCCTACCGGCCTCGAAATCTCTGGGCAGCTCCACCCCTTTGACGCCATCGTGCTGTGCACAGGTGCCAAACACCAGCTTACCGAGTCATTGGGCCTGCGACTGCCATTGATGCCCATTTGGGGTTACAGCGTCACAGCACCTGTGCGCGACGCACTGCAAGCGCCGCGCGCAGCCATCATGGACTGGGCGCAGCAGGCCACAATCAGCCGCATGGGGCAACGCATTCGCATCACAGCCGGGCTTGAAATGGGCAGCCATCCAGGTACTGCACATCACAACCACACACTGCAGCGCATGTACCGCCTGCTTAACGACTGGTTTCCGGGCGGAGCGCACTTATCCTCCCCCCAGGTGCAGGTATGGCGCGGAAATCGCGGCTACTTGCCGGACGGCCTTCCAGCAGTTGGCTCCAGCGGACACCCGAATGTGTGGCTCAATATCGCGCACGGCAGCCACGGCATCAGCTTGGCGACCGGTTGCGCCCGCGTCATTGCTGACATGGTGCAGCACCAAACACCCGCCATCGACATGCAAGCCTTCTCACCCCAACGTTTTTAGGACGAGCCATGCTGCAGCGCATTCACCCCCATCAAGCCTTACCTCTACCGCTGTGGAATGCGCAAAGCAGCAAACTTATTGAGCAAGCGGCACTCGCCACACCGCAGCGCCCCAGCTTGATGCAACGTGCAGGCCATGCTGCGGCGCGACTGGCCTGCGCAATTGCCCCCCATGCACGCCAAGCCTGGGTGCTGTGCGGCCCCGGCAACAATGGCAGTGACGGCCTGGAAGCTGCCCATGCGCTGGCACAACGCGGACTGACTGTTTGGGTGCACTGGTTAGGCAACGCTGAGCGCTGCAGCCCTGACACCCTGCGCGCCTGGCAACAAGCGCGCCAAGCTCCCCTGCATTGGCTAGAGGTGCACCACACACCCACGCTGGGCGCCGACGACGTGGTGATTGACGCCCTTCTCGGGCTTGGCCAACGCGCGCAATCCACAGCAACAACCAACCCCGTGCAACAACTGCTGCACAGCAGCTACGGCAGTCCCGCGCATTCGCTGGCCATTGACATTCCCACAGGCCTTGATACGGACCACGGCATTTGGCACCCCAACTGCCGCCCGCCAGACACCTGGGCCCCCAGCAGCCGCCACACCCTCAGCCTTCTGACACTCAAACCTGGCCTCTTCACAGGCGACGGCCGTGATGCCTGTGGCGATATTTGGTGGGAGACGCTCGACTGCGGCAACGCGCTACAGCTGCACCCCGCCAGCGCATGGCTGAATGCTACCCCAACACCCACGCAACGCCCGCACAACAGCCACAAAGGCAGTTTTGGCGATGTTTTGGTGATTGGCGGCGCACCTGGCATGACGGGCGCGGCCATCTTGGCTGCCAGCACCGCCCTGCACCACGGCGCAGGGCGCACGCTGCTGCACCTGCTGGATACCGCCCCCCCAAGCATTTGCACCACCTTGCCTGATGTGATGCAAGCCAGCACTTCCAGCACCCACGCCAACTTGGCACATGCCACCGTAGTTTGCGGCTGTGGCGGCGGCACGGCCATAGCCCCCTGGCTTGCCGAGGCACTGACACTCACCCCACAACTGGTGCTGGATGCTGACGCGCTGAACACCTTGGCACACCAACCAGCACTGCGCACCTCCCTGCAAACACGCCGCGCACGCGAGCAGCACACCATCCTCACCCCCCACCCCCTGGAAGCCGCACGCCTGCTGGGGTGCACCACCGCCGAAGTACAAGCCCAGCGCTTGGTGGCCGCACAAACGCTGGCAGATCAGCTGCAATCCACCATCATCCTCAAAGGCTCTGGCAGCATCATCGCCAGCCCCGAGCACACCCCGCACATCAACCCCACGGGCAACGCTCGCCTTGCGATTGGCGGCACCGGCGATGTGCTGGCAGGCCTGGTGGCAGCACGCTGGCGCCCAGGCACAGACAGCCACAGCGTCGCCTGCCACGCCGCCTGGAAGCATGGCGCCCTGGCTGACCAATGGCCTGCCCAACAGGCACTGACCGCCTCGGCCCTAGCCCAAGCGCAGCTAACTCCATTTCAATAAAAAAGAGAGCTGCCAGCGCTTGATATTCGGTCACTTCAGATAGAAAGCTATCTGAAATGCACCAAACATCAGCGCTAGCAGCTCTCATTATGTGAAGCTAGCTACCTTGAACGCCTTAGCGGCGCTTTTTTGTAGTCTTGCCTGGCGCCTTGGCGCCCTGGCCGCTGGCGCCCGTTTTTTGGCCACGCACCGCGCCAAATGCTGCGACAGCAGGATCTACCCACGCTGCAGCGCCTGCCGCCTTCACCGGCTTGTCGGCATCGCGCCTTCTGCCTGACCTATCTTCTTGCGCACGTGCGCGCGGCGCTGGCTCTGCATAAACGGAGGAAGATGGCGCCTGCACCTCACGACGTTCACGGCGTGAATCCGCGCCGCGCTGTCGCCCAGAGCGACCGGCAGCCGCACGCGGTTGTGCAGCATCCGCCTCGTCTTGCACGATGCGAAAGTCAATCTTGCGTCCATCCAGATCAACGCGCCCCACCTGCACCTGCAAACGCGTTCCAATCGTGTAGCGCACGCCAGAGCGCTCCCCACGCAACTCTTGGCGCAGCTCATCAAACTTGAAGTAGTCGCCACCCAGCTCTGTGATGTGCACCAAGCCTTCGACATACATCGCATCCAGCGTGACAAAAATGCCGAAGCTGGTGACCGCAGTGACCGTGCCCGCAAACTCCTCACCCAGGAAGTCGCGCATGTATTTGCACTTGAGCCAAGCCTCTACGTCACGGCTGGCTTCGTCTGCCCGGCGTTCATTGGCACTGCAGTGCAGGCCCGCTGCTTCCCAGGCCTGCAACTCTGCCTGCTGCAATTTACTGCGCGGGCTCACTGGCGGCTCTGTCACCCGACCCACCAAGCGCTTGGCCAGCTTCTCTTGCGCCTCACCGGGCGTTGGCAGTTGGGGCAGCTTGTACTTCGCATCCATCAAAATAGATTTGATGACGCGGTGCACCAGCAAGTCGGGGTAACGGCGAATCGGACTGGTGAAGTGCGTGTACGCATCAAATGCCAAACCAAAATGCCCGCCGTTGTCTGGCATATACATGGCCTGCATCATGGTGCGCAGCAACATGGTGTGAATCTGTGGCGCGTCTGGCCGATCCTTGGTGGCATCGGCAATCGCCTGAAACTCCGCCGGATTGGGAGAGTCGCTCACCGACATATTGACTCCCGTGGCCTTGAGATAGCCACGCAGCAAATCAATTTTCTCTGCCGACGGCTTGTCGTGCACACGGAACAGTGCAGTGCGGCCGTTTTGCTCAATAAAGTCTGCAGCGCACACATTAGCCGCCAGCATGCACTCTTCAATCAACCGGTGCGCATCATTGCGCGTGCGCGGCACAATTTTTTCAATGCGCCCGTTTTCATCGCACACGATTTGCGTCTCAACGGTGTCAAAGTCCACCGCCCCACGCTGCTGACGCGATTGCAGCAGCGCTCGGAAGACGCCGTGCAAATTCAACAAATCAGGCACACGCTCCTTGCGCTGGCTGGCTTCAGGACCGCGCGTGTTCGACAAAATAGCCGCGACTTCCGTATAAGTGAAGCGTGCATGGCTGTGCATGACACCGGGGTAAAACTGGTAGGCATGCACCTCCCCCTTGGCCGTCACCAGCATGTCGCACACCATGCACAGACGATCTACATCGGGGTTCAAGGAGCACAAGCCGTTGGAGAGTTTTTCCGGCAGCATCGGAATCACGCGGCGCGGGAAATACACGCTGGTAGCGCGCTCGTAGGCATCGATATCGATGGCGTTGCCGTTTTGCACATAGTGACTCACGTCCGCAATCGCCACCAGCAATCGCCACCCTTTGCTACGCCCCACCTTGGCAGGTTCACAGTACACCGCATCGTCAAAGTCGCGCGCATCTTCGCCATCGATGGTGCACAACGGCACATCGCGCAAATCCACCCGTCCTTTGCGATCCTTGGCCACGACTTTGTCAGGCAAGGCCTTGGCTGCCGCCAAACAGGCCTCAGAGAAAATATGCGGCACGCCGTATTTGCGTACGGCAATTTCAATTTCCATGCCGGGGTCATCCATCTCCCCGAGCACTTCCACAATGCGCCCCACGGGCTGGCCAAACAGGGCCGGCGCCTCTGTCAGCTCCACCACCACCACTTGGCCTGTTTTGGCATCGCCTGTCGCGCCCTGCGGCACCAGCACATCTTGACCATAGCGCTTGTCTTCAGGCGCCACCAGCCACACACCGCTTTCTTGCAGCAAACGGCCAATCAAGGTTTTGGTGGGGCGATCGACAATCTCAACAATATGTCCTTCGGGGCGGCCGCGCCGGTCTTGCCGCACGATGTTGACGCGCACGTGGTCCTTATGGAGCACCGCACGCATTTCGTTCGCTGGAATGAAAATATCGGCATCGCCATCATCACGAATGACAAAACCGTGCCCGTCTCGATGCCCCTGCACAATCCCTTCAATCTCTTTTGGCGAAGTGCGTGGGTTGGTGCGAGGGTCCATTTTTTTGCTATACAATCTAAATCTTTCCTGAAAAGCCCAGGTGGCGGAATTGGTAGACGCACTAGTTTCAGGTACTAGCGGGTAACTCCGTGGAGGTTCGAGTCCTCTCCTGGGCACCAAGTTTAACGACAACTGCTTGCAGTGTTGGAAAACAAAAAGTTCATAAATTACCAAATGAACGTTTTGTTTAGAAGTAAACTTCTCTTTTCAGCGAAATATGAGATTTATTGAAAGACCTTGGTGTCTTCAGTAAATATCAGCCCAGGTGGCGGAATTGGTAGACGCACTAGTTTCAGGTACTAGCGGGTAACTCCGTGGAGGTTCGAGTCCTCTCCTGGGCACCAAAATTTGCGATGCATGCTTTGTTCAGCACGCATCAACAAAAGCAAATTGTTGAGTGCTACCTCACTTATTTAAAAACAATTTGTCTTTTGCCCAGGTGGCGGAATTGGTAGACGCACTAGTTTCAGGTACTAGCGGGTAACTCCGTGGAGGTTCGAGTCCTCTCCTGGGCACCAAAATTTAGATAGGCATATTTGTTTGTATGCCGACAAAGATAGCTTGTTGAGTGCTACCTCACTCATATAAACGCAACTAGCTTTGCCCAGGTGGCGGAATTGGTAGACGCACTAGTTTCAGGTACTAGCGGGTAACTCCGTGGAGGTTCGAGTCCTCTCCTGGGCACCAAACACAGCAAGCCGTTGTATACACATACAACGGCTTTTTTGTTGGCAGGGCCTTTTCACCCAAACGTCTTCAACACCCCAGCATTCGAGATAAAAAAAGCCAGCACCCGAAAGCGCTGGCTTTTTTATTTGTATGCCCTACAGGCCGCACAGGCAGCCGTGCAGTGCAATTTACTTACGCAGCAAAGTTTTGAGCACGTTTTGCAATCGACGTGCTTGCGCATCGCTGTGGGCTGATGCCAGAACCGCGGCCACATCCTGCCCCCATGTCTCGCTGGGAGCCGCGGCATTACGGCGCGTCAACAATTGCAGCTGCAACATACGGCGCGCTGCCATGTGCTCGGCAGGCGTTGCACTGTCCGATGCGATTTCCAGACGCAGCAATGCTTCTGCCGCATCCGCTGCGGCGGCAGGAGCTGCCACGGCTTGCGCCCAAGCATTGCGCACCTGAGCGGTGACTTTCCCACCCAACTCCTGGGCAGAAGGCAACATCTGCGCATCGCGCTTGTTCCATGCTTCTACCAGCTTGCTCAACGCCTCTCCATGCGCCTGGGCTGCCAGTTTACGCAGGGCAAACTGCGCACCTTCCAGCGCATCGCGTTGCGCGCGAAACGCCACATCCCCCAAACGGGGAGCACGCTCTGCACGCACAGGACGCGCATCTTTACGCTCACGCACGGGACGTGGATCACGTGCAGGCGCTGCCGCCTCTTTCTTCACACCTGGGCGATCATCACCACGCACCGCGACCACAGGCTTGTCCAACTTAGGCGCATCCGCAGTCAGCGCTTCTTGAACAGGAGCTGCAGACGCGCTAGCAGCCTGCTCTAGCGGCTGATTTCGCATTGCATCTTCCAAGGCCGCCATGGCTGCACGAATCTGCTGCACATCGCCCGATGCATTCGCTGCCTGCAAGGCTTTGGAAGCCTCCAGCACCACACGGTCATGCTGGGACAAATTTTCCAACGAAGGGGCAGCGCGGCCACGCTCCGCACCCTTGCGATTGAATGCCTCATCCAAAGGCTTGCGGAAAGCATCCCACAGCTTTTGCTCATGCTTGCGATCCAAAGGCACGGCCTGGGCCTCCGCCTGCCAGCGTTGCTGCAATGCCTTGACTGCGTCAATGCGCAGCACCGGCGCATCAGCCAACGCCTGCGCTTCCGCAATCATGGCGTGACGACGATCCAAGCTGGCTTTTTGTGCGGCATGCAAAGGCGCTTCTGCCAAAGTGATGGCCTGCTTCCACGCCGTTTGCAGTTCCGCAAACACTTTTTCACCCACATGCCCGCTATCGCGCCAACGCTCGGAGAACTGACGCAAAGCACGCGAAACGCCCTTCAAGTCCTGCGTGTCAGCATGCGCTGCCGCCCAAGCCTTAACCTCTTCAATCAAGGCCAAACGCGAGGCTTTGTGCTGCGAAGACTCGGCGCGCACACGCTCTAGCCATGCCTCCACTTGCTTGTATGCAAGATTGCACGCTTCATCAAACTTTTTCCACAACGCATGGTTGGGCGCAGCACCTTGATCTGCCAGCTTCCATTGCTCACGCAGTTGGCGCAGCGAATCTTGCAGCTTGCGCCCGCCCAAAGCCTGTCCTTCAGGTCGGTTGACCAGTGCCTCCGCCTTGGCGAGCAACTCTTCACGCAAACGGTCAACACTTTTAGGTTGCCAGCCCTGCGCATCTCCGGCCGCCAGCAACTGCTCATGCACCTGCTGGGCAGTTGCATCATCCAGCCAACGACCATGCTGCTTGAGCACAGCACGCAATGCTTGAATGGCCTGGCCTTTTTTGCCTTCCGGCGCTGCAGCCAGCACCTTCAGCGCAGGCGTCAACGCTTGAACAGCGGCTTGCTGCTTGTGCGCACCATCCACTTTCACGGCAGCCTTGACTGGTGCTGCAACGGCCAACTCCGACGGCAAGCCACGTGCGACGCGAATTTCATCGGCCCACATAGGCACTGGGGGCAACGCTGCTTGCTCATCCGCAGCAGCCGCTTGGGTCAAGGCCAGAGCGGATTGGTAGGCTTCCCACACCACCAACAACTGCGCACGCGAAGCGTCGAGCAATGGGGGGAAACGGCCATCCACGCTGTTCCAGCTGGCGTCATTGGTCAACGCGACCGCTTGCTCCTGCCAGTGGGCCACATCGCTGCGCAACCCCTCTTGGGCCGCTTGTGCATCGCGCCAAGGCTTGGTGGACAGCACCTCAATGCGCTGAGCCAGCAATACAGCGGCTTCACGCTGCACTTGGACGCGGTGCTGCAAGTCTTCAATGGTTTTGACACGCTCCACCAATTGTTGCTTCAAGACAGACAAAGGCTCGCGCGACAAAGGTGCACCTGCTTTGGCCGCCTCACGCTGCCATGCCACCGCTTCTGCCACATTCAGTGTCGATGCCGACAGCAGATCATTGGCCTTTTGTGCCCACTCCACGGCAATCACTTCTTGGTCTTTGGCGCGGCGCAGGTCATCCATGCGTTCACGCACCAAGCGCGCTACGCTCTTGTCGCGCACGCTCAGCTCCTTAAACACTTCTTGCAACTGCTCTTCAGAAGGCTGCTTGGCCAACCACTCGCGGATGCAAGCAGCACGATCGCCCGATGTGGCGGCCGAAAATGCACCACCAGTCAGAGCATCCAGCGGATGAGCCTCAGTGTGCTTGGCTGGGGACGGGTTCATTTCAGGTGCGTCGGACATTTTGCTGCGAATAAATTAGGAGTCATGAAATAGGAAAACAGCCCTTCATTCCAAAGGCATGAAGGGCTTGGTGCAATGGCGTGCCACCTCTGAACGAAGTACACGCACGGACTGGGGCGTATTTTCGCCGCTATTTGCAAAGACCTAAAGTATCACTGGACAGAAATGTTCAATAACACTGCAGGAGTTACCGGGTTTTGCGCCTTGCCGCCAGAACTTCCCAGGAAAACGCGCTCTGCCTCCACCCCTTGGGCCAGCAAATAGTCACGTACGTTGCGTGCACGCTCTGCGGCCAGATCTTGCCACGCCGAAGCGGGCACCACCATATCTTGCAGAATCAGCGCCCGCATCTGCTCTGCGGGCAACTCCTTGGCCAAGCCCAGCATATTGCGCGGACGCTCTTTGACGGTGTTGCGATAAACCTGCTTGAGGGCAGCCAGCTTTTGCTTTTCCGTACGCGCCGGCGCATCTTCCTCATCCTTATCGTCGGCACCGCCGCTCAACAGTTGCTCCAATTGGGCCTGCTTCCATCCCTGCACTTCTGTTGCGCTATCGGCCTGCCCCACCAAGGTCAGTTTCAGTTGTGGCTTGCTAAGCAGTGCTTTGGCGAGCTTTTGCAAATTCTCTTGGGCTTGCGCATCCAAGCGCGCATAGCCTGGCTCAAAGGTGATGTCGCTCTTGTCATCGGCAGAGGCGAAAGCCCCTGTCAGCAGGCTGAATGGCGCCGTCACCGCTTTGCGGATGATATTGCCGATGATTTTGAACACCACCGGGGCGATGCGGAACTGCGGGTCATTCAACGAACCGCTAATCGGCAAGTTCAAATCGATGACCCCATTGCTGTCAGCCAAAAGCGCCACCGCCAAGCGCACAGGCAAAGATGCTGGCGCACCTTCCACAGGATCGCTAAAAGTCAATTGATTGAGGACTAACTGGTTGGTTGCCGTGAGCTGACCACCTGGTTGCACCTGGTAGCGCACATCCATACTAAGCTTGCCCTTTTCAATGCCATGTCCCACATACTTAATAGAGTAGGGTGTCAGAGGCGGCAAATCCAGGCCCTTGATCTGGGCGCGCACATCCAAAGCCAAGGGCTGAGCCAGCGGATTGATGGCTCCATCGATATCAAGCTGTGCCGTACCTTGCGCCACGCCGGCCAGTGTCAGCTTTGCCAACGCAGGCTGCTCACCGGCCACCGCTGGCTGGGATGAAAATGCCTCCAAACTGCCATTCAAAGCCGTCAAATCTGCGCTGTAGTTCGGGCGGATGAAATAGTCCGAAAACTTGATCACCCCACCCCGCAGCGCAATTGGCCCCATGTCCACGCGTGCCGAAGGTTCTGCAGCGGCAGGTGCCGCTGCTGAGGCAACCACCGCTACCCCCTGAACACCTTCTGCTGGCGCAACGGCCGCAGTGGCGCCAGCACTAGTCTCCTCTGCATTAGCCGCGTTTTTCAGCAGGTTTTGCAAATTCAAACGTCCCTCGGGCAGCACCACGATTCGGGCATAAAAATCTTCCAGTTCCGTGCTACGCACTTGGATATGTGGAGCTTGTGCAGGCTGCATGGCGACCTGCACGCCTTGCAAACGCAATTGCTTCCAACGCAGCAGGTCTTCTACCCCCATCGCTGGCGATGCATTCTGGCCCTGCACCGCCTGTGCGGCTTGCTCATCCCCCAAAAGCGTTTGCACATGCACGTCACTGATGCGCCCCTGCCCTTGCAGTTGCATCTGCGACCCCTTGGGGCGCTGGGCGTACTGCACCGAGCCATCAAAACTGGCCAGCGCCCGCACCAAGCGCACGTTCAAATGCGGGGCCATATAGGGCTCAAAAGCCTGTAGCGGCAAAGCATTCACATGCACCCGCCCCTTGGTCACCAGCGGGTCGAGCTGCAAATCACCCTCATAGGACAAAGTACCCGGCTTACCCCAGCCACCGCGGCGCGTACGCTCTGCCAAACGCGCAGACAACTTGGTCTGGGCTGTACCTTTTACGCTGTCCACGTTTTGCATACGCAGCTGCACATCCGACAGCTTGATGGCCAGTGGCGCCCCCCCGAGCGATGCGTCCGTCAGCTCTACCTGCCCGGCAGCCAGCTCCAGGTCTTGCACCAGCACCTGCCATGGCTTGCCCCCTGGACTTGCCACCGTTTCCTTGCCTTTGGCTGGTGCACCCACCACCGGCTGCAGCCACTGCTCATACATCCAATGGCCCTGCGCGTTGCGCTGCACGCGAGCGGTCGGCGCCTCCAAGGTGATGTGCTCCACATTGACTTGCTGCTGGGCTGTATCTAGCTGGAGATTGCGCAGTTGCAAGCCAGTCCAGGCCACATCAGGCAACGCAGCACGCCCCAGCGCCACCGACTCAATAGCCAGCGAAGGCACCACAGCATGCACACGCCCGCCTTGCCAGGCAACACCTGCCGACAGCGATGCCAAGCCCTCTACCGGCAATTTGAGCCACTGCCGGGCATAAGCGTGCACTGCTTGCGCATCGAACTTATCGACTACGACCGATGCCTGCCCCCTCTCCACACCACCCTGACCACGGCTGTGCACCATGCCACGCGCGGCACGGTCTTCACCTTGCAACTGCGCAGCAAGCTGCCAGCGCGCCCCGTCATCCATAGGCCATGCCAAATTTTGTGCATGCAGTGTCAACTGATCGACGCGCAAGGCAGCGCCAACCTGCCCCACATCATCCCGCCAGTTCGCCCACCCAGATTCAACATCAAATCGGTCTATAACCAGCTTCCAATCTTCCTTGACAGCTATGTTTTCTGATTTATCTGCAGCAACTGCAGAAGGCGCAGCGGCCACTGCTTCTTGAACACCTTTCTTGACCACCACAGGCGCAGGAAGGAAGCCCCCATCTGCACGGCGGTGCAGATATCCGAATGGCTGCTGCAAAGTGACTGAAGCCAGCCGCACCTGCTGTTGCAAAGGCCGTGTATCACCCACCTCTATAGAGAGCTTGTTCAAGCCCGCCAACTTCTTCCCAGCCGCATCGTTGAGCTTCAAATCCGACAGCTGCAGCGTGCTGCCTTGCAGTTGTAGCGTCGGCTGCTGGTTCTGCTCAAACGCTATCAGCACCTGCGCATCCACCACACCTTGCTGCAAGCGCACGGGCAAACCAGCTGGCAGATAAGGGGCATAAGGCGCAAGGTCAAACTGCTGAATCACCAGCTTCGCCTGGGTGGTGTGGGCCGCATCAAAGGGCGTTGCCACCGCTTGCGAGGCAATCTCGCTGCCATTCACGCGCATGGACAGCTGCGGCTGCACTTTCACTTCCCGCTGCGAAGGCAGCGTACTGATAAACGGCAGTTGCAGCTGCAAAGCTTCAATTTTGTGCTGCACCCCCACCAGTTGGTCATCCAGCTCCACCCGGCCATCCCGAACCTGAATGTTGTACAGCGCCAAGCGCGCCAACCCTTGCGCCTCGGGCTTCGGAGGCTCTGGGTTGCGCTGCAGCTTGGCCAGCACATCTGCAAAGTCCCACTGACCTTGCGCATCTTGGCGCACGCGCACCACCGGCTGATCCAGCTCCAGGGCATCGAGCACAGGCGCCCAGCGCCACAAGCTGCTCAATGAAGCGTTGATGTAAACGCGCTCCACCGACAACGCTGGCGCTTGCCCCGCTGCGCCAGCAACCTCGAGGCCATTGACCGCTACCGCCAGCGACCATGGCGCCACCTCCACACTGCGCACCGTCACCACACGCCCCAGCGCCTCTGTCGCGTGGGCTTGCAACTGCTGTGCAATCACCCCCGGTAATGCCAGCCACAACCCACCCCACACCACCAGCACCGCAGCTGCGGCCACTGTCAGTTTGCGCCCTAGTGCTGCACCCCGCCCTGCTTGTTTTGTTTGCGCCATCTTGTTATCCATACTCCGTATGAAGGTCATTACCTCTTGGCACCTTAACGCGCCTTAAGGCGCTAGCGCTCACTGCTTGAGAAAAATTGACACTGTTTTCAGCATGGAATGCAGCAGCACCCATCCGCTGCATCCGTCCATTCAAGTTTTGAACTATTAACTTAATTAAATAATTTAAAAATTCAATAAACCAACACCCAGTTTGATAGCAAAGAAAGCATTGACAAACACCACAAACCGAGGGTTTACAGGCAGTTACTGCATCCACCATGGATAGAAACACAGATCACTAAGATAAAAAAGTAATAAAAATTCAAATCTAAAGTATTGACTGGTAATTTAGACGAAATTTAGAATCCGCCCACTTCACAAATCGCAAGATTGTCTAACGTTGTTACTTCAATCCCCACCGGGGATGTTCATGCCCTCTAGGCGCTGAGTAAGCGCATGAAACAGTAGCTATCGGATCTCAGGCTGGTTTGCAGGCATGACCTTGTACGGTCACGTCTCCCCAGCCTCAAGAAAGGAAACGCCATGTCTAAGCCAGGAAACTGGGTGACTTCTGTGCGCACCATTGCGGCAGATATCACCGAGGGTTTTCTCGAAATAACCCACAACAGCTTTGCATTGATCGGTTTGATCGTTGCATTTGCTGCCGTTGCTTTGTTCGCGCACCCTGATTTGCGCGCGCAAGGCGAGGTACAACTGCGCACTTGGTTGCAAGACCGCTATGTGGCTGATGTGGGCCTGACCCCTGAGCCCGAAGCGATTGAGCGCGCAACGGCCTCCAACCCCAAAGAGCTTCCCAAAGACCAGTCGGCTGTCGCCTACTGGATCAGCAAGAAGTACAAAGTGGCTGCAGAGCCTATTGCGGCCATCGTTGCGGAAGCCTATGAGCAAGGTGCCCAGCAAAAGATCGACCCGACCCTGATCTTGGCCGTGATGGCGATTGAGTCCCGCTTCAACCCCTTTGCACAAAGCACCGTGGGGGCGCAAGGCTTGATGCAGGTGATGACACGCGTGCACACCGACAAGTACGACAACTTCGGGGGCAACCATGCTGCGTTTGACCCCATCAGCAATCTGCGCGTGGGTGCTGCCATCCTCAAGGAATACATCCAGATCACAGGCTCCGTGGAAGGCGCATTGAAATACTACGTGGGCGCGGCCAACTTGCAGACCGACGGTGGCTACGCTGCCAAGGTCCTGGCCGAGCACCGCCGCTTGCGCCAAGTTGCAGGCAGCAGCACGCCGACGACCCAGGTCAAACCGACCTTGGTGGCCAAGCGTATGGTGACCCCCATGAAGGATGATGCAGCAACCGAAGCGGTGGCTGCCAGCAATGTGCAAGACAACGAACACATTGCTCTGAACTCCAACCTCTAACGCGGTTGAGCTTTGCGCCACCCAGCGCAAGCACTTGCAATGGCCCAACAGCCATGCGGTGCTTGCGTTTCGTTGTTTCTGGTCATTGCTTGCTCGGCTACACTTGCGGGGTACGCAACTGGCGATAGGTGCCACCGAATGAATACTTTCGGCGCTGCACTGACGTGGAATCGCTGCAAAGGGCTTTTCAGCCCCGCGCCAACCACCGGGGAGCGTACCGCCCAGACAGATCGGGCGTTTCAGCCGTTCGCCTGGGCAGCCCTTGTCTTCAAGGGAATACAAGTTCACAGGACTGCCAAACCATGTTCCAACGCACCAATACTGTCGAGATCGTCGACCCCGAAGTTTTTGCCGCCATCCAGGCTGAAAACCACCGCCAGCAAGAGCACATTGAGTTGATCGCCAGCGAAAATTACTGCTCGCCGGCCGTGATGGAAGCCCAAGGCTCGCAGCTGACCAACAAGTACGCCGAAGGCTACCCCGGCAAGCGCTACTACGGCGGCTGCGAACACGTGGACGTGGTGGAACAGCTGGCGATTGACCGCATCAAGGCCATCTTCGGCGCTGAAGCGGCCAACGTGCAGCCCAACTCCGGCTCGCAAGCCAACCAGGCCGTGCTGATGGCGTTTGCCAAGCCCGGCGACACTATTTTGGGCATGAGCCTGGCCGAAGGCGGTCACCTGACCCACGGCATGGCACTGAACATGTCCGGCAAGTGGTTCAACGCCATCTCCTACGGTCTGAACGCCGATGAATCCATCGACTACGAGCAGATGGAAGCGCTGGCCCGTGAGCACAAGCCCCGCATCATCATCGCTGGTGCATCAGCCTACGCGCTGCGCATCGACTTTGAGCGCTTTGCCAAGATCGCCAAGGAAGTGGGCGCCATTCTGTGGGTGGACATGGCCCACTACGCCGGCCTGATCGCTGCAGGCGTGTACCCCAACCCTGTGCCTTTCGCCGACGTGGTCACAACCACCACCCACAAGAGCCTGCGCGGCCCCCGTGGCGGCGTGATCTTGATGAAAGCCGAGCACGAAAAGGCGCTGAACAGCGCGATCTTCCCCGGCCTGCAAGGCGGCCCGCTGATGCACGTGATTGCGGGCAAGGCCGTGGCGTTCAAGGAAGCCATGACCCCCGAGTTCAAGGCTTACCAAGAGCAAGTCGTCAAGAACGCCAAGGTGGTGGCTGATACGCTGACCGAGCGTGGTCTGCGCATCGTGTCGGGCCGCACTGAAAGCCACGTCATGCTGGTGGACCTGCGTGCCAAGGGCATCACCGGCAAGGCTGCGGAAGCTGCGTTGGGTGCTGCGCACATCACCATCAACAAGAACGCCATTCCGAACGACCCCGAGAAGCCATTCGTGACCAGCGGCATTCGCGTGGGAACACCGGCCATGACCACCCGCGGCTTCAAGGAAGAAGAAGCACGCCTCACCGCCAACTTGGTGGCCGACGTGCTGGACAACCCCAACGACGAAGCCACCTTGGCCCGCGTGCGCGAAGAAGTGGCCAAGCTGACGGCCCGCTTCCCTGTCTACAAGTAATTTTTACTGTTCATGAAGTGCCCCTTTTGCAGCCACACGGACACCCAGGTTGTGGAAACCCGCGTGGCCGAAGAAGGGGCTTTTATCCGCCGTCGCAGGCAGTGCCTGGCGTGTGCCAAGCGCTTTACCACCTATGAACGCCCGGATGTGAGCTTTCCCACGGTGGTCAAGAAAGACGGGCGGCGCATTGACTTCAGCCATGACAAGCTGCAAGCCTCGTTTGCGCTGGCATTGCGCAAGCGGCCCGTGGCCTCGACCGAAGTGGACAACGCGATTGAGCACGTGGAAGAGCAGTTGCTGACCGCTGGCGTGCGTGAAGTGCCTTCCAGCCGCATTGGTGAGCTGGTGATGCACGAGCTGCGCAAGCTCGATAAAGTGGCCTACATCCGTTACGCCAGCGTCTACCGCAGCTTTGAAGACATTGATGACTTCAAACACTTGGTCGACGAGGTGCGCACCTGAGCCGGCCCCTAAGCACCGCCACAGCTAAAAAGACCGCCTAGGCGGTCTTTTTTTCTTGGTGGCTTTTAAACAGTAGCTGCTTGCGCTTGTTATGCATAGACTTCAGATGGTTTTCTATCCGAAAGCCACCATCCACCAGGGCTAGCAGCTCTTTTTTATGCAGCTGAAGCAGGAATGGGCGCTACATCCTGGCGCACATCGCCGCACTGCGCGCGGTGGCGCAAGGCATGGTCCATCACCACCAGCGCCAGCAAGGCCTCGGCGATCGGCGCGGCACGAATGCCTACGCAGGGGTCATGGCGGCCTTTGGTAATCACCTCGGTGCTGGCACCGTGTACATCGATCGATTCACGCGGGCTCAGGATGGAGCTGGTGGGCTTGATGGCAATCGACACTTCCAGGTCTTGGCCCGTGCTGATGCCGCCCACAATGCCGCCCGCATTGTTGCTGCGAAAGCCCTCGGGGCTCATCGAATCCCCATGCACCGTGCCGCGCTGCGCCACGCTGGCAAAGCCTGCACCGATTTCCACGCCCTTGACGGCATTCAAGCCCATCATGGCGTAGGCAACGTCGGCATCCAGCTTGTCATACAGCGGCTGGCCCAGGCCCACAGGCATGCCCGTGGCTTGTACGCGAATGCGCGCACCGCAGCTATCTCCAGCCTTGCGCAGCGCATCCATGTAGTCTTCCAGCTGCTGCACATCGGCCACCGGGGCAAAGAAGGGGTTGTGCTGCACATGCGCCCAGTCTTCAAAAGTGATGGGCAGCTCCCCCAGCTGCGTCATGCAGGCGCGAAACTGGGTGCCAAACTTTTCTTTGAGCCATTTCTTGGCCACCGCACCCGCAGCCACCGTGGGTGCCGTCAGCCGCGCGGAAGAGCGGCCGCCACCGCGTGGATCACGCACGCCGTATTTGTGCCAGTACGCATAGTCTGCATGCCCGGGGCGAAAGCTTTGCGCTATGTTGGCGTAGTCTTTGCTTCGCTGATCGGTATTGCGAATCAGCAGCCCGATGGGGGTGCCCGTCGTCACACCTTCGTACACACCCGACAGAATTTCCACCTGATCCGGCTCTTGGCGCTGCGTGACATGGCGGCTGGTGCCGGGGCGACGGCGGTCCAGATCGTGCTGAATATCCGCGGCAGTCAGCGGCAAGCCAGGGGGGCAGCCATCAATAACGCAGCCAATCGCAGGGCCGTGGGATTCACCAAAATTGGTGACGGTGAAAATGGTTCCGAAGGTATTGCCGCTCATAATGCGCAAGATTATGCCCGCGCGATGCTTGAACACCTTGGTGGGCTTCTGACGGCTTGTTACTATTTGCGAAAAATTTTCAAGAAAGCCGCTTGATGACACACTTGACGCCGGCCCAACCAACTCCGGACTGGTTGCAAGCGCTGCACAGCAGCGATAGCGCGTGGATCATTACGGATGACGATTTGAATGTCATCCACATCAATGAAGGGTTAACACGCCTGCTAGGTTATCGCCTGGAAGATCTCCAAAGCAAGCGCCCGCTGCAAACCCTGATCCATGCATGGCCCGATCTGGCTGCGCATATCCGCGAACAGCTCACGCTCGGTGGCGCCTACCACGGAGAGCTGCAAGTGCAGCGCTTTGATGGCTCGCAAGTGTGGATGGCCGCCACCGTCAACACCCTCAAACGCCCGCCTTTTCCCACGGCGGGCACGACGGCCAAAGTTCTGGTGTTTACTGACATCGGTTTTACCAAGCGTTTTGAAGCTTTGCAGCGGCAAATGCTGGAAGACGTGGTCATGGAAAAGCCCCTGCCGGAGTTACTCCAGGACATGTGCTTGGCCTTGGAAGCCATTGCACCCCGTGTCCGCGTGAGCGTCATGGCGGTAGATGCCGACGGCATCATGCACCCGCTGGCAGCCCCCAGCATGCCCACCCACATCGTGGACTTGATGCGCGGTGTGCGCATGGGCGCAGAGGTCGGGGCCTGCGGCGTTGCAGCGTTCACGGGCAACGAAGTCATCGCACACGACATTGCCCAAGACCCGAACTGGTGCGGTGCTGCCCCCCTGTTTGTGGAAGCCGGGCTGCTTGCCTGCTGGTCCAGCCCCATCAAAAACCCCGCAGGTCAGGTGGTGGGCACGCTGGCGTTGTACTTCGACAGCGAACGCACGCCCAACAAGCTGCACCGCCAACTGGTTTTGGCCTGCCTGCATTTGTGTGCGATTGCGATGGAGCGCGATGCCAACAAGCACCGCATTCGCCAACTGGCTTACTACGACACCCTGACCCATTTACCCAACCGCACCATGTTCAATGAGTGCGCAGAGCAAGCGCTGCACAGCATGCGCGGCCACACGGGTTTGCTGTTCTTTTTGGATCTGGACCGCTTCAAGCTGTGGAATGACAGCTTGGGGCACTCCGCGGGCGATGCGTTGTTGCGCGAGATTGCGCTGCGTCTGGGCAATTGCACGCGCCCCGAGGATGTGGTGGGCCGCCTGTCCAGCGACGAATTCGCAGTCCTCATGCCGGGATACAGCACCGCACAAATTCCCGAACTGGCCCAGCGCATGCTGGATGCGATTGCCGAGCCTTTCATCATCAACGGGGTCATGACCATTCCCAATGCCTGCATTGGCGTGTGCAGCTACCCCGAAGACGGCACTGACATTGAAACCCTGCTGCGCCGTGCCGACCAGGCCATGTATGCCGCCAAAAGCCAAGGCTGCCAGCTGTGGGAGATTTACCAGCCGGAGATGGGCCAAGTCAGCCAAGAGCGCGCGAATATGGAGCGGGAGTTGCGCAAAGCCTTGGCAGAAGGTGTGCTGCAGCTGCACTTTCAGCCCCAGGTGTTCAGCCACACCAGCCATGCGCCCGAGCAACTGTATGGCGTGGAGGCACTGTCGCGCTGGCACCACCCAGAATGGGGCTGGGTGGCGCCGCCGCGCTTTATTGCGGTGGCGGAAGACGCAGGCCTGATCCACCAACTCACCACATGGCTGATCAACGAAGCCTGTGCCCAGTTGGCCGCTTGGCGCACGCAAGGCTTAAGGATTCCGCACATCGCGGTGAATTTGTCTACCAACAATTTCCACGACCCAGCATTTGCCCAGCACGTGCAAGCCACCTTGCACCAACACGGCCTGGGCTGCCAGGACCTCATGCTGGAGATCACCGAAAGCGTGATGCTCGACAGCAGCCCGGCCACGCTGGACAACCTCAAGGCCCTGAACGAAATGGGCATCCGCCTGTCCATGGACGACTTTGGCACCGGCTACTCCAGCCTGAGCTACCTGCACCGCTTGCCCATTTCCGAACTCAAGCTCGACAAAAGCTTTGTGCAAGACGTCTGCACCAGCGCAGCAGCCAGCGCCCTTACCCGCTCGGTACTCAATATCGCCCAAAGTCTAGGGATGACCGTGGTCGCCGAAGGGGTGGAAACGCTCGCACAAGCCCAGTGGCTGAGCGAGCAAGGCTGCCCCATCTTGCAGGGCTACCATTTCGCCAAACCCATGCCGGGCCGTGAAATAGCGCAGTGGATGCAAAAACAGGCCATCACCCAGCCTGCCTGAGCGGCCGAGCAAGCTGCAGGCACCTTCCAGGCACCTGCGCCCTAGAAAAAAGGCTTCCTGATGGAAGCCTTTTCT
This sequence comes from Comamonas sp. UBA7840, assembly GCF_002501455.1. NCBI lineage: Bacteria > Pseudomonadati > Pseudomonadota > Betaproteobacteria > Burkholderiales > Comamonadaceae > Comamonas > Comamonas sp. UBA7840. Next base: position 121,320 of record NZ_DLTI01000028.1, read on the forward strand.
ACAGCACACACGGCGCGCTCAGTTTTCAGGCGACGTGCTACTTTCGGACTCGGGCCAGTCGCGGATATAGGCCTTGAGCAGTTTATTTTCAAAATTCTGGCTGTCCACCACAGCCTTAGCCACGTCGTACAGACTGACCACGCCGGTCAGCTGGCGGCTGTCCATCACCGGCATATAGCGCGCGTGGTGGTCCAAAATCATGCGGCGCACTTCATCGAGCTCGGTTTCAGAGGTGCAGGTCAGCGGCGCATCGTCCATGACCGAGCGCACACGCACCGTGCCCAGACTGCCGCCATTTTTGGCAATCGCCTGAATCACTTCGCGGAAGGTGAGCATGCCCACCACATCGCCGTGCTCTAGCACCACCAGCGAGCCCACGTCCTTTTCGGCCATCAGCGTCACCGCGTCAGCCAAGGCATCGTCGGCCTGCGCCACATACAAACTGTTGCCCTTGAGGAGCAGGATGTCGCTCACTTTCATTCCGTGTATCTCCAAGCTACGACTGCTGCATCCCAGCGCAGCAGTGTTTTGCGCAATATAGCCCACATCGCAAGCACGCAGACGTTTGTCTGCGACAAGCGAGAAATTTTGCATAGAACTATACAAAACATAGCTACTGACGCTTTCAGATCAACACTTCTTGATGATTTTTCATTTACAAGCAGCCTTCAATGAGCGCCCAACGCTCCCGTAAAAAGAGCATTGCTGCGCTCTGTGCGTCACCGACGGTGCTGACCGCCCCACGCATCTGTGCCAGCATCGCCCCTATTCGCGATAAAAACCATGGAGACTCCCGATGCCCGGCTACTCTTACCCCGGCTTTGACACCCTGAGCCTGCACGCAGGCGCACAGCCTGACCCTGCCACCGGCGCGCGCGCCACGCCCATTCACCTGACGACCTCGTTCGTCTTTGAGAGCAGTGACCACGCTGCCAGCCTGTTCAATCTGGAGCGCCCCGGCCACGTCTACAGCCGCATCTCCAATCCCACCAATGCGGTGCTGGAGCAGCGCGTATCCGCCCTGGAAGGCGGCGTGGGCGCGATTGCCGTAGCCAGCGGCCAGGCGGCCCTGCACCTGTCGATTGCCACGCTGATGGGCGCAGGCAGCCACATCGTCGCCAGCACGGCGCTGTACGGTGGCAGCCAGAACCTGCTGCACTACACGCTGCGCCGCTTTGGCATTGAGACCACCTTCGTCAAGCCCGGCGACATCGACGGCTGGAAAGCCGCCGTGCGCCCCAACACCAAGCTGTTCTTTGGAGAAACCGTGGGCAACCCCGGCCTGGATGTGCTGGACATTCCCACCGTGTCGGCCATTGCCCACGAAGCCAGCGTACCGCTGCTGGTCGACTCCACCCTCACCTCGCCTTGGCTCATCAAGCCGTTCGAGCATGGTGCGGACATCGTCTACCACTCGGCCACCAAGTTCCTGTCCGGCCACGGCACGGTGATTGGCGGGATTGTGGTGGATGGCGGCAGCTTTGACTGGGACAAGTCGGGCAAATTCCCCGAGCTGACCGAGCCCTACGACGGCTTTCACAACATGGTGTTCACCGAAGAAAGCACCACGGGCGCCTTCTTGCTGCGCGCGCGCCGCGAGGGCCTGCGTGACTTTGGCGCCTGCCTGAGCCCGCACAGTGCCTGGCTGATCTTGCAAGGCATCGAAACCCTGCCCCTGCGCATGGAACGCCACATGCGCAACACCGAAAAGGTCGTGCAGTTCCTCGCCAGCCACCCGCTGGTCAGCCGTGTGGGCCACCCCATGCTGGAATCGCACACTTCCCACGCGCTGGCGCAAAAGCTGCTGCCGCGCGGTGCCGGCTCGGTGTTCAGCTTTGACATCGCAGGCAACCGTAACCAGGGCAAGAAGTTCATTGAAACGCTGAAGGTCTTCAGCCACCTGGCCAACGTGGGCGACTGCCGCTCGCTGGTGATTCACCCCGCCAGCACCACGCACTTTCGCATGAGTGATGAGGCACTGGCGCAAGCCGGCATCGGCCAGGGCACGATCCGCCTGTCGATTGGCCTGGAAGACGCCGACGACCTGATCGACGACCTCAAGCGCGCGCTCAAAGCTGCAGAGAAAGCAGCTTGATGCATTCATAACAAAAACAGTCGCTAGCGCTTATCTATATTGCGGAGACAGCTATGTTTTTCAAAGTCAACAACGACAACATCTACGCCTACACTGGCGGCAAGGCTTTCGATGCCGCCAAGCCCACCGCCATCCTGATTCACGGCGTGCTGTGCGACCACAGCGTGTGGGCACTGCAAAGCCGCTATCTGGCCAACCACGGCTGGAACGTGCTGGCCATTGACCTGCCCGGCCACTGCCGCAGCCAAGGCGCTGCTCCGCAGAGCGTGGAAGCGGCAGCCACCTTCATCGGCCAGCTCATGGACGCCGCAGGCCTGGCCAAGGCCGCGCTCATTGGTCACAGCTGGGGCAGCCTGATTGCCATGGAGGCAGCCGCCAGCTTGCAAGACCGCATCAGCCATCTGGTGCTGGTGGGCACGGCCTTTCCAATGAAGGTCTCGCCCGCGCTGCTGGAGTCGGCCCTCCACACGCCCGAGCAAGCCATCCAGCTGGTCAACACCTTCTCGCGCGCCACACTCGCCCCACCGAATGGCGCGGGCAGCTGGGTGTTTGGTGCGGGCATGGCCTTAGGCCGCCGTGTGCTGGCCAGCAATACCGACACCAACTTGCTGCACACCGGTTTTACCGCCTGTGACAGCTATCGCAGCGGTGAAGCCGCCATGGCGCAGATCACCGCGCCGGTGCTGTTTGTGCTGGGCGAACAAGACCAGATGACGCCCCCAAAGGCGGCCAAGGGCCTGATTGAAGCCGCCAAGGCAGCGGGCAAACAGGTGAAAGTGCAGATGATTCCCAACGGCCACAACCAGATGACGGAGTCACCCGACGCCACGCTGTTTGCGGTGCATGGTTTTCTCAACGGCTAGCCGCACTCCCACCTCACCCTAACGCCCTGCCCTGCAGGGCGTCGGGGCATGGTGCTTGTTGCACTGCCGCGGGACAACATCCCGCCCAGCCTCTATAAGCATTGCTATCCCAGCAGCCCCCGGAGGCCACCATGGCTGACAGCGCCAACACCGTCGATGCCAAAGCGTTCACCAGCTTTGCAGCGTTTTACCCCTTCTACCTCAGCGAGCACAGCAACCGCACCTGCCGTCGGCTGCACTTTGTCGGCAGCAGCCTGGGCTTGGTGTGCTTGGCGCTGGCCATCATGCTGCGCCAGCCGTGGTGGGTGGCGCTGGGGCTGTTGCTGGGCTATGCCTTCGCATGGATAGGTCATTTTGGCTTTGAGCACAACAAGCCCGCCAGTTTCCAACGCCCGCTCTACAGCTTTATGGGCGATTGGAAGATGTACGCACAGATGTGCAGCGGCCGTATTCTTCTGTAGCAAGCACTGACGATTTCCGGGCTTAAGTTTTCCCGAAGGCTGCCGACATAGTGGGTATTAGGTTCGCACCAAGTCTAGGTGGAGCCACCAGCCCCGGCCGCGCAAGCACCGGGGCTTTGTTTTGCCCGGCGCCAGTTGGCGCGCTGCGGCGGCACGCCACACCATGGGGGGCATACGGTGCTCTCACAGGTCTGCAACCAGGGAGCGTGCCGCCCCTGGGCCAGCACATGCCAGGCGGCAGAGTGGCTTGGCGTGCAGATGCACCACATAGCACGCCACTTCAAAGAATGAAGCACTTAGCGCTTACCCAGCAAGGGCTAGCGCCTTCAAACACCCATGGTGCAGTGCTGCAGCTGCGGGTGCTTACAAGGGTTGCGACGGCTTGGCGACCCCGTCCCCACCTGTGTCGTCACCCACGCTGTCGACCGGCGGTAGGGCATCGCGCAGCAGCGTCTGCGTCCAGCCTGCGCTGTGCCACAGGGCGTCGGTGCTGGGGGTGTGCGTCAGCAACATATGTTCCACCAGCACCGCCAGCTGGGTGGTATCAGGGTCTGCCAGCAGCACGTAGCGCGGCTCACCCTCTTCCAGATAGGCGGTGCCCGTATCCGGCATGGCGCCCACCCAGCGAATGGCGGTCAGGGCACTCAATGCAGGCTCCAGCTGCAGCCGGTCAACCCGCAGCCGCTTGGCCAGGGCCATGGCTGGCAGGCCACGCTGTGCCTGGGCGCGCACGGGCTCCAGCACGGCAAGAGTCTCCAGCGCCAGCTCCAGCTTCCAGCCCGGCTGGCGCAAATCACGGCTGGTGCCAGCCAGCAGGCTGGGCACGTACGCAGCCACCACGGCACCCAGCAAGAAAATCACCCAGCAGGTGTAAATCCAGATCAGCAAGATAGGCAGCGTGGCAAACGTGCCATAAATGGCGGAATACGTGGGCACGGTCGACAGGTACAAGCCCAGCACCGTTTTGGCCACGGCCATGCCCGCCGCCACAAACAGCCCCCCTGCCCACGCATGGCGCCACTTGACGGGCGTGTTGGGCACAAAGTGGTAGAGCGCTGCCATGGCGGCAGACAGCAGCAAAAATTCCAGCGAATTAAAGCCCATCTGCACGCTCTCCGGCAGCACCGCCACCAGCCCGCGCGAGGCCGACAGCACGTACGACGTGGTGGCAATGCTCAGGCCCATGAGCAAGGGGCCGAAGGTCAGCACACCCCAATAAATCAGCAGGCGCTGCCCCAGCGGGCGCATGCGCTGCACGCGCCAGATGTGGTTCAGCGTCTTGTCCATGGTCAAGATCAGACTCACCACTGTCAGCAGCAAAAAGGCCAGACCCACAATCCCGAGCTGGCTGGCCTTGCTGGTGAACTGCATCAGGTAGTCCATCACCTGCTCGGCAATCTCCACCGGAATCAGGCTTTCCACCAGCCAGCGCTGCAGGGTGGCTTGCAAACGCCCAAAACTGGGAAACGCCGTGAACACCGCCAGCAACACGGTAAAAAACGGCACCAGTGCCAAAAGCGTGGTGAAGGTAAGGCTGCTGGCCGTCAAGCCCAGCTGGTCTTCACTGAAACGGGCTTTGAGCGTGTGCAAGGTGTTGCGCCAGGGGAAAGACTGCAAGGTTTGTCGCAATTGGCGCGCGCGCAGTCGGGCACGGTGAATAGTCAGTGGCATGGGCCGTATGATGCCACCCCAATGAATTCCACAAGCAACACCCTTCCGGGCAGCGACGTCGCTGCCACCCGCTGGCTGGCCGTTGGCAGCCTGCTGGGCCTGATTGTTCTGAGCCTCTGTTGGGAGCTGTGGCTTGCGCCGCTGCGCCCCGGAGGTTCTTGGATGGTGCTCAAAGCCCTGCCTCTGTGCATTCCGCTGGTGGGCTTGCTCAAGCACCGCATGTACACCTACCGTTGGGTCAGCCTGGTGGTGTGGCTGTATTTCACCGAAGGGGTGGTGCGCGCCTGGAGCGACAAGGCCCCCAGCAACTACCTGGCCATGGTGGAAGTGGCCCTGTGCCTGCTGCTGTTTGTGGCCTGCGCGCTGCATGTGCGCTGGCGCCAAAAAGCCGCCAAAGCTGCCATCGCAGCAGCCCAAGTCTGAGTCAATCCTGCACCATGCCCGGTTGCTGCGCCAGCTGCAGCACCTGCTGGCGCAAAGCGTTGCACAGCAATTGCGCTGCGGGTGAAAGCGCACGGCGCGGGCGCTGAATCAGCAAGGTGTGGCGCACAATCTGCGGCGTATCCAGCACCCGAAAACCCAATGCACCGCGCGCCGGGTGCTGCGCGGTCAACGCAGGAATCAAACTCACCCCCAGCCCTTGGCGCACGGCATCAAACAGCAAGGCTGGGTTGGAGACACGCAGCGGTGTCTGCAGCACATTGGCTGGCATGCCCGGTGCAGCCGCCAGCAACTGGCTGATGGCCGTATCCGTGGTCAAGCCCACAAAGGGCAGGTGCGCCAGATCTGCGGCTTGGAGGGTGGGCTTATGCAGCAGCGGCTCATCGGCGCATGCCACCAGCCCCATGCGGTCACTGAGCAAAGGCTGGGTGAGCAGCTCCGCCCCTGCGGGGTGGGCCGCACCCACACCAAAATCCACCCGCCCATCGTGCACCCGCTGGGCAATGCCTTCGGCGCTGTCTTCCGTCAACTCCACTTCAATACCGGGGTGCTGCGCGCGCAACTGGGGCAGTACCGGCAGCAACAGCACAGCCAATACCGACGGAGCGGCAGCAATCCGCACCTTGCCCCTGCGCAAAGCGGCCAAGTCACTCAAGTGCTGCACCCCCTGCTCCAGCGTTTCAAATGCTTGGCGCACATCCTGCAAAAAGGCTTGGCCCGCGCTGGTCAGCCCCACTGTGCGCGTGGTGCGGTCAAACAGGCGCATCCCCACTGCCTCTTCAAGCTGGCGAATGGATTCGGACAGTGCCGACTGCGTGAGACACAACTCACGCGCCGCAGGTGCAAAAGCGCCTTGGCGCGCAACCTCGTCAAACGCGCGCAGTTGGCGCAGGCTGAGATTATTCGGAAAAACTGGCATAACGCAGCAATTTATTTCAATTGTTTGTGCCCTTGCAATCCCCTAGGCTTAAGACTTTGCCGCTGCTTCCTCCCTGCCGCGCTGCGCAGGCTTAGGATGCGGTCTGTTTTCCCCTGGCTTTTTTGCACTGGCGCCCACCAACGGCGGCCCGCTCACCATGACTTCCACTGCCCTGCTCTCCACTTTGCGCCAGATTGTTGGCGATGCCCATGTCCTCACCGAAGGCGATTTGAGCGCTTACGAACAAGACTGGCGCAAACGCGTGCACGGCAAGTCCCTGGCCGTGGTGCGCCCGGGCACCACCCAGGAGGTGGCCGCCGTCGTCAAGGCCTGTGCGGCCGCCGGGGTCAGCATCGTGCCCCAGGGGGGCAATACCGGCCTGTCCGTGGGCTCCACCCCCGACGACTCGGGCCAGCAAGTGGTGCTGAGCCTGCAGCGCATGCAGGCCGTGCGCCAGCTAGATGCCGACAACCTGACCGTGACCGTCGAGGCGGGTGTAATCCTGCAGACCTTGCAGGAAACGGCAGACAAGGCGGGCTTTCTGTTCCCCCTGTCGCTGGCGGCCGAGGGCAGTTGCACCATAGGCGGCAACCTGGGCACGAACGCTGGCGGCACGCAGGTGCTGCGCTACGGCAATGCACGTGAGCTCTGCCTGGGGCTGGAAGTCGTCACTCCCCAAGGCGAGGTCTGGGATGGCTTGAGCGGCCTGCGCAAAGACAACACCGGCTACGACCTGCGCGACCTGTTCATTGGCAGCGAAGGCACGCTGGGCATCATCACTGCGGCCACGATGAAGTTGTTCCCCCAGCCCGCCGCGCAGCTCACGGCCTTTGCCGCCGTGCCCAGTATGGAGGCCGCCGTGCGCCTGCTTGGGCTGGCGCACCAGCACTTGGCAGCAGGCCTGACTGGCTTTGAAGTGATGGGGCGATTTGCGGTGTCGCTGGTGGTCAAACACATGCCGCAGCTGCGCGTGCCGTTTGCCGACATGGCCGATGCGCCTTACTGCGTGCTGCTGGAGAACTCAGACAGCGAGTCCGAAGCCCATGCCCGCGCGCGCTTTGAGCACCTGCTGGAGCTGGCGTTGGAAGACGGCTGCGTGCTGGATGCCGTGGTGGCCGAAAGCATGGCGCAGGCGCATGAGCTGTGGCACATCCGCGAGAGCATTCCGCTGGCCCAGGCTGAAGAGGGCCTGAACATCAAGCACGACATCTCCATCCAGGCCTCCAAGATTCCGGCGTTTGTCGAGCACGCAGATGCCGTTTTACAGCGCGAGATTCCCGGTGTGCGCCTGGTCAACTTCGGCCACCTGGGCGACGGCAACCTGCACTACAACGTGCAGGTGCCCGAAGGCCAGGACGGCAAGGCTTTCCTCAACGACAAAGAAGACCTGGTGAACACCTTGGTGTATGACGCCGTCGCACAGTTTGGGGGCTCGTTCTCGGCAGAACATGGTGTGGGCGCACTCAAGGCCGACAAGCTGGCAAAGTACAAATCGCCCGTGGCACTGGGCATGATGCGCGCCATCAAGCAGGCGCTCGACCCGCAAGGGCTCATGAACCCCGGGTGCGTGCTCAAAGCCTGAGCCCCCTGCCTTTCCCAGCAAAAACGCCACGCTCTAACGTGGCGTTTTTTATGGTGCAGAACTGGGAACTGCTTAACCCTTGGCTGCGCTCTTTTGGTTCTCGAGCATGACCTGCACTTCGGCCGGCCAGGGCACATCGACGTGGCTGGGGTCCCGGTACTCCGTGACCTTGCCCTCGTGCAGCATCCAGACGCGTACCGCATTTTTGGCGGCATCCACCACCACGGCCGCCGCCTCGGTCCCGCCTTCGTGCGGGCGATTGCCGGTGATGAACCAGCGCCCGCCCTCTTCGCTCAAGGGACTCACGGTGCGCAGATTGGCTAGCAACGTGGAATAGTCTTTGCCCAGCATCTGCTTGAGGCGTTCGGCCAGCACGCCTTGTTCAAGAAAACTCACATTGCTGTCGCTGGGGTAGGTGCCCACGTATTGCTTGAGCTCGCCCAGCGGCGAAGCATCGGCACTGGGCTGGGCATGGCTGGGCAGAGCCTGCGCGTTTTGCGCGCTTTCAGCCACCAACGCGGCATCGGCGCCCAAACCATGCACGGCATCGGTGGCGGCATCGGCAGGTTTGGCGCTGGGTGTTGCACGGGACTCGGCCTTGGGCAGGGGCGGTGCGGCGGGCTCGCAAGCGGCCAGCACACCGGCCACAGTGATCAAACAGATGGTGTGCCAAGGGCTGAGCATTGCTTTTTTCATTGCTTTTCTCCACATGGTGATACTGTAAAAACCATAGCTACCTACGCTCATCAAATAAGCGTGAACCGTGGTTTTATACGATATTGATGCATATATTGTGAAAACAATGCCGCAGGATGTATGTCCGCCAACACCGCGTATCCCCCCTTATCTCCTGGCAAGGCAAGCGTCTTCGCACCGCGTAGCAAGCGCCTTCGCTCCCCCGCGTGGCACAATGACCGCCTCGACCGCCCTTGGGCGGTTTTGCTTTTGATTTGTAGACTTGCCCACCATGACACCTCCCACCACAGAACGCCCCGTCCGCTCGCAATACGAAGACTTTATGCGCCATGTGTACGAGCATGGTGTGAGCAAGGGTGACCGCACCGGCACCGGCACCCGCAGCGTGTTTGGCCACCAGATGCGCTTTGACCTGTCCGAAGGTTTTCCGCTGGTGACCACCAAGAAGGTGCACCTCAAATCCATCATCCATGAGTTGCTGTGGTTCCTGCGCGGCGACAGCAACGTCAAGTGGCTGCAAGAGCGCGGCTGCACCATCTGGGACGAATGGGCGCGCGCGGACGGCAGCCTCGGCCCCGTATACGGCGTGCAATGGCGCAGCTGGCCCAAAGCCGACGGCAGCCACATCGACCAGATTGCCGAAGTGGTCAAACAACTCAAGACCAACCCGGACAGCCGACGCATCATCGTCAGCGCCTGGAATGTGGCCGATCTGGACCAGATGGCGCTGATGCCCTGCCACGCTTTCTTTCAGTTCTATGTGGCCAACGGCAAACTCAGCTGCCAGCTGTACCAGCGCAGCGCCGACATATTCCTGGGCGTGCCGTTCAACATTGCCAGCTACGCGCTGCTGACGCACATGCTGGCGCAGCAGTGTGATCTGGAAGTGGGCGACTTCATCTGGACGGGCGGCGATTGCCACATCTACAACAACCACTTCGAACAGGTGGAAACGCAACTGAGCCGCCAGCCATTTGCCTACCCCACGCTCCACATCAAGCGCAAGCCTGACTCCATCTTCGGCTACGAATTTGAAGACTTCGAAGTACTGGGCTACGAGCACCACCCCGCCATCAAAGCCCCAGTGGCTGTGTAAGCCGCCACAAAAATAAGAGCTGTCAGTGCTTGATATTCATAGACTTCAGATACAAAACCATCCAAAGTCTATAAATAATCAGCGCAAGCAGCTCTCTTTTTTTAAACGCAAGGGATAACGCCAGCATATAGCGCAGGAGGCATACTTTCTGGGACAATCGCCCGTTTGAAAGATTCAACGTTCGAATGTCTATTGCCCTCATTTATGCGCGTTCAGACAACCATGTCATTGGCCTGAATAACACGATCCCTTGGCACCTGCCAGAAGATCTTGCGCGTTTCAAACAACTGACCAGTGGCTGCGCTGTTGTCATGGGGCGAAAAACTTGGGACTCTTTGCCCGAAAAATACCGCCCGCTTCCAGGACGCACCAACATCGTCGTTACTCGCCAAACAGATTGGAATGCTGAGGGCACTGTACGTGCATGTACTCTTAACGAAGCCCTCGAAATTGGCCAACGTCTTGGTGAGCCCGTGTGGGTCATGGGTGGCGCGCAAATTTACGCACAAGCACTTCCTGTAGCAGACTTCATAGAAATGACTGTTCTGCATAAGGAGATTAATGGTGATGCATACGCTCCAGAGCTTGATGATGCTGAATGGCTAGAAACTCGACGTGAAGCACGTGTTTCTCCTCAAGGGGAATCATTTAGCTTTATCCGCTACGAACGCAAACGCTAACAACGCACTCTTCCTGCGTCATACACGTTACATGCTCAGGGTGAAGACGGGTTGACGACATTGCTGCATTGCAACAATATGGAACGCCCGTGCATTTCTTACGGGCGTTTTTTCGTTGAAAGCCACTGCCGCCATGAGCCTTATCCAGCCCCTGCCCCCCGGCCCGCTTGACATCGTGGGCGACATCCACGGTGAGCTGTCTGCCTTGCAGGACTTGGTGCGCCATCTGGGCTATGACGAAGATGGCCGCCACCCGCAGTCACGCACACTGGTGTTTGTGGGCGACTTTGTCGATCGTGGGCCCGACAGCCCCGGCGTTGTGAGCTTGGTGCAGCGCTTGGTCGAGAGCGGCCACGCCAGCGCGATTGCAGGCAACCACGAGATCAACTTGCTGCGCCACGACCCCAAAGACGGCGCTGGCTGGTTCTTTGAAGAGCGCGTGGCCAGCGACACGGCCAAATACAGCCAATTTGTTCGCGCCACCAACACCTTGCAGCGCGCGCGCATTGAAGCCTTCCTCAACAGCCTGCCGCTGGGGCTGGAGCGCGAAGACCTGCGCGTCATTCACGCAGCCTGGCATGCGCCAGATATCGCCAAGGCACGGGCCATGCCCCTGGGCAGCGCCCGCGCGGAATATGACCGCTGGGAGCAGCAAGCCGCCCAGGTCGCCGCGCAGCTGCGCATTGCCGACCGCATGGCCGAAGAAAAAACCATCTGGCCGCACAGCCTGGAAGATGGCGAACGCTGCCCGCCGTTTTTGCAGGCGCACTGCGACAACGAGCTCAACAAAGCCCTGATCAACCCGTTGAAAGTACTGACCTGCGGCTTGGAGCGTCAAACCCCCGAGCCATTTTTTGCGGGCAACAAATGGCGCTTTGTGGAGCGCGTGGCTTGGTGGAACAACTACAGCGAGGCCACCCCCGTGGTGGTGGGGCATTACTGGCGCTCGACCTTGCCCGCACAAACCACCCACGAAGGGCTGTTTCGCAGCGTCAGCCCTTACGCCTGGCATGGCCAGCATGGCAATGTGTTTTGCGTGGACTACTCGGTGGGCGCGCGCGCTCAGGCACGCACCTTCAGTCGCCCGCATGCGCACATGAAACTGGCAGCCCTGCGCTGGCCCGAGCGCACCCTGGTGTTTGATGACGGCAGCACCCACGCCACCACCGGTTTTCAGCAAGAGCGCACGCCTGCTGTGGCCTGAGATTGCGCCGCCCGTAGGCCGAAAAAAAGCCACCTCACGGCAATGAGGTGGCTGTCAATTAACAAGCGTATCGGGCAAACCCCACCCGATGTGCGAAATATACACAAATTTCAGTAATTACCGAAATTTGAAAAACTAAATTTGTAAGCACACGTATGGGGAAGTGACCCACAAGCACGCCCGTAAATGCGAATGATTTCATGGTCATTCGCCCCGGGGGGGCTGCATGCACTTTTACAATGGACTTCCATCGCGGCCCACCCTGTGCGCTGCAGAACCCTTCCCACCAGCCGCACACCATGCCGCTGGTCGCACGATAAAAAATCATCACCATGCAAATTGCCACCTGGAACATCAACTCCCTGAACGTGCGTCTGCCGCAGTTGCTGGACTGGCTGCAAGCCAACCCGGTCGATGCAATTGGGCTGCAAGAGCTCAAGCTCACGGATGACAAATTCCCCTTCATGGAGTTGCAAGCTGCTGGCTACCAAGCCGTGTGCCATGGCCAAAAAACCTACAACGGCGTCGCCATCCTGAGCCGCCACCCCATGCGTGATGTGGTGCGCAACATCCCCGGCTTGGACGATGAGCAAGCCCGTGTGATTGCGGCCACGCTGGACACACCGCAAGGTGAAGTGCGCCTGATCAACTGCTACTTTGTGAATGGCCAAGCCCCTGATTCGGACAAATTTGTCTACAAACTGCGCTGGCTGTCTGCTTTGGAAGCCTTTGTGAAGGCGGAAATCGCCCAGCACCCGCAACTGGTGCTGGTGGGTGACTTCAACGTGGCGCCCGAAGACCGCGACTCGTATGACCCCGAAGGCCTGCGCGGCACCATCCACCACACCCCGCAAGAGCGGGCACACTTCCAGGCGCTGCTGGATATGGGCCTGACCGATGCCTTCCGCATGTTTGATCAGCCAGAGAAAAGCTTCTCCTGGTGGGACTACCGCATGCTCGGCTTCCAGAAAAACCGAGGCCTGCGCATTGACCATATCTTGGTCAGCCCCGCGCTCAAGGCCCGCACCACGGCCTGCGTGGTCGACCGCGCACCGCGCAAAAACAAGCAACCCAGCGACCACGCCCCCGTGGTCGTCACCCTGGGCTAAGTCCATCCACAAGCCGCTGCACCAGCGGCTTTTTTGTGCGCTGCCGCTGGCAGCAGCACGCCGTGCTTCATTGGTTTTACCGTGCCCCGTTTTACGCCCTTTCACAACGCAGCCTTGCGCCAACCCGGTTTTCTGCCCTTTTTGACAGCCCGCATGCTGGGAGTGTTTGCCCAGCAAATGCAGGCCGTGGTGGTGGCATGGCAGGTGTATGGCATTACCCGCGATCCCATCTCTTTGGCCTATGTCGGTTTGGCGCAGTTTCTGCCCATGCTCTTGCTGCTGATTCCTGCGGGCGATCTGGCCGACCGTATCAGCCGCAAACGCATGCTGGCAGCCAGCTGGAGCGTGGCCGCCCTGTGCGCAGCCCTGCTGCTGTGGCTGAGCACTTTGGGCGAGCATGGCGTGGGCGGCATCTACGCTGTGCTGGTGATGTTTGGCTGCAGCCGCGCGTTCACCGGGCCCGCCATGCAAAGCCTGCTGCCGCAGATCGTGCCGCGCGAACATCTGGCCCAGGCTTTGGCCACCAACAGCATGCTCATGCGCAGCGCCGCCATTGCCGCCCCCGTACTGGGTGGCGTGCTGTTTGGGCTGGGCGGCGGTGAACTGACCTATGCCGTGTGCGCCATCGCATTGGCCCTGGCCGTGCTGCTGCTGTGGCGCGTGCCCGTGAAGTACGCGGCCCCGCGCCAAGTGCTGGAAGGCACGATGTGGCAGCGTGCAGCAGACGGTTTCCACTTCATCCGCAGCCGCCCGATTGTGCTGGGCACCATCTCGCTGGACTTGTTTGCCGTGCTGCTCGGGGGCGTGGTCGCCTTGCTGCCCGTCTACGCCAAGGAGGTGCTGCACACCGGCCCCGAAGGTCTGGGCCTGCTGCGCTCGGCCATGGCGGGCGGTGAAGTGCTCATGGGCCTGTGGCTCAGTGCACGCCCCATTCAGCGCCGCGTGGGCAAGGTGATGTTCGCTGCAGTCGCCGTGTTTGGCTTGGCCAACTTGGTGTTTGCGCTGTCGCACTGGTTCTGGCTGTCCATGGCCATGCTGGCGCTGGCAGGTGCGGCCGATATGGTGAGCGTGTACATCCGCTCGGCCCTGGTGCAATTTTCAACGCCCGACACCATGCGCGGGCGCGTGAATGCGGTGAACATGCTGTTCATCAGCTCCAGCAATGAACTGGGCGAGTTTCGAGCGGGGTCCATGGCTGCCGCTTTGGGCGCTGTGCCCGCCGCCATAGTCGGCTGCCTGTGCACCTTGGGCGTAGTGGGTACCTGGATGCGGGTGTTCAAGCCCTTGCGTGATGTGGACCGGCTGGAAGATGCCAGTGCCGCCAGCGCACCGCCCTCTACCACCCACCCTTAAGACAACGTGGAAATTCACACTGCTTCGCGGCACTGCACGTATGCAGTCTGTTGCGCGCCGCATTTTTAGCCCACCCTTTTGCCTGTTCACCACCGTGATTCGTTTAACGCTTCTCCTCCCACTCGCTGTGGGCCTTGCCGCCTGTAGCGACTTTCAAGCACGCATGAGCGGCTACCCCACGCAGGACACCGCGTTGAATGTGGAGACCGCTTCCTCCAACGAGATTGCGGACGCCTTGAGCCAGCTGTCACGCATTGCCGTGCTGGGCGATGACTGGGAGTTTTTTGACCCTCAAGACCCATGCACCGTCCATGTCATCGACAAAAGCGCAGGGCAAAACATTGCGTTGCAGCTGATCGGTGCTGAGTTTGATTTAAAGCGCGACGCGCACACCAAAAACTACTACGCCACCATGAAACATGGCACCACCACCGTACTAGGGCCCGATCAAGCACCGCTGCGCCTGTTTGAGACCGACACCTACCACGATGTGTTTTTTGCCGAAGGCTATCTGCAGGCCTTGGTCAACAAATGCCAGCAAAGCCTCGCACGCGCCGCTCACCCCTACCATTGAAGCGCCTTTCTTCAATCAATTTTCATAGCTACTTGCGCTTATATAAAGCGTTAAACCATGTTTTCATCAACAAAAAAGCCCGCTGTGTATACAGCGGGCTTTTTGCTGGTGCCAGTGCAGCGCCTGCTTACAGCGCTTCTTTGCGCAGTTGCTCCGCGCTCTTGGCAGACAGCCAGCCGGGGGCCACGTCAAACACCGTCTTGGCACCGGTCATGCCCCATTGCTGCATGCGGTGCACGGCACGGGCATAAGCCACCAGCACGCTGGAGGTGAACTCGGGGTTGCTGTCCAGTTGCAGACGGTATTCCACCACCTGCTTGTTGTCGGCCGAGGTATTGCCGCTGCGAATCACAAAACCGCCGTGGGGCATGGCGCTGTGCTTGGCCTTGAGTTCTTCGGCCGTGATGAAGTTGACCGTGGTGTCGTACTCATCAAAGTAGTTGGGCATGGTCACAATCGCCTGGCGCACGGCTTGCGCGTCGGCACCTTCGGCCAGCACCACATAGCAATCACGCTGGTGCTTTTGGCGCGTGGTCAGCGTGGGGCGGGAGCCGCTGCGCACCGCATCTACTGCGGCTTCCACGGGGATGGTGTACTGCACGCCACCGGCCACACCGGGTACGCGGCGGATGGCGTCGGAGTGGCCCTGGCTCAAGCCCTTGCCCCAGAAGGTGTAGGTGACGCCATCGGGCAGCAGGGCTTCGCCCATGATGCGGTTGATGGAGAACATGCCGGGGTCCCAGCCGGCAGAGATCAGCGCCGTGGTCTTGCCACCTTGGGCCGCAGCATCGACGGCCGCAAAGTGCTCAGGGATGCGGGCGTGGGTGTCAAAGCTGTCCACAATGCAGAACTTAGCGGCCAGCGCAGGCGACTGCACGGGCAGATCGTCTTTGGAGCCACCGCACAGCACCAGCACGTCCACGCGGTCGGCATGGCCTTCGAGGTCGGCCATCGAAAACACGGGAGTGCCTGCAAACAACGGTTTGAGCTGCGCAGGGTCGCGGCGGGTGTAAATGCCTGCCACCACCATATCGGGGTTCTTGGCCACAGCGTTTTCTACGCCGCGGCCCAAATTGCCGTAACCCACCACGCCAATGCGGATGGGGTTTGCTGCCTGGGTATCCATGGACCAACCTCCTTTCAAATCAACTGTGAAGGCACCAGGCTTGTGCGCTGCACGCCTGGTACCGCATCTCTCATGTTTTGCCGCGCCCTAAGCCGCACGGGCCACGGCGGGGCGGCGCATTTGCCACGCCCCATCCAGTGCCAGCAAGGCCACACCTGCGCCAATCAGCACATACATGGGCTCTTGCCCGGGCTGAATGCGCTCGCCCATCAGCAACGCGGCCAGCACCAGCAGCATGGGCTCCACATACGACAGCAGCCCAAACAAGCCCAGCGGCAGCAGGCGGCTGGCCGCCATGTACAGCGCCAGCGCCACCGCGCTGATCACGCCCAGCAGCGGCACCATCCAGTGCAACATGGCCGTGGCTTGCACGGACTGCCAGCCCGTAGCGCCAGCGGAGGCATCTGCAAACGCAAACCATGCGCACACGGGCAGCATCAGCACCACATCCAGCCAGTGCCCCGCCAGGCTGTTGGTCTTGAGCACCCGGCGCAGCACAAAGTACGCGGGGTAGCCAATCACCACCACCCAGGTGGACCAGGCCAGACCACCGGCATGCCAAATCTCCCAAGCCATGCCGCACGCCGCCAAGGCCGTGGCGGCGGTTTGCAGGCCACTCAGGCGCTCTTGAAACACCAGCCGCCCGGCAACCACCATGGCCAGCGGCAACAAAAAGTAGCCCAGCGACACCGGCAGCGCATGCCCATGCAGCGGCGCCCACATAAACAGCCACAGTTGCACACCTGCCAGGGTGGAGGTCAGCAGCAGCATCACCGCAAACGGCCAATGCTGGGCCACCCGCTGCCACAGCGCCCACACCGCCGCACCCTGGCCGCTGTAGAGCAGCCATGCCGTGGTGAACGGAATGGTCATCAGCATGCGCCAGCCAAAAATTTGCTCGCCCGTCAGCGGTTGCAGCAGCGGGGCCAGGTAGTAAATGCCACCAAAAATGCATGAAGCCACTACCGAAGCCACGACGCCCTGAAACATTCCGCCCACTTTCTTGCTCTGTATGCCTGCGCTGCGTGCGCTGCGCCAAAACGATGCAAACCATGCACCAAACCAGTGATTTTCAATCAATTTCGGTGCGCAGCGCGCACATATTTGGCGAGAGCCACCCACACCACCGCGCACACCATCGATGTGCGCCTAGCACAACGCACAAAACCGCAGGCGGTGCGCACGTACAGCAAGTCAATCCCACAACGCAGCCAAGGGGCCGCAGCAGGGCTTACGCCCGCACGCCCATCCCGCCGCCGCTACACTTGCCCGCTTTGCGCCGTCTGTGTGCGCCTTCACTGCCTTGCCATGACCGAAACCCCTGATCGCCCCTGCTACACCCACCCGCTGGAAATTCTTTGGCAGGACGAAGACATGGTCGTGGTCTACAAGCCTGCAGGCTGGCTGGTGCACCGCACCGCCATTGCGCGCCATGAAACCCGCTTTGTGCTGCAAACCCTGCGCGACCAGATTGGCCAGCATGTGTGGCCGGTGCACCGCCTGGACCAAGGCACCTGCGGCGTGCTGGTGTTTGCGCTGAGCAAAGAGGCCTGCCAAAAGCTGGCCGCCTGCTTTGCCGACCACAGCGCCCACAAGCACTACCTGGCCTTGGCGCGCGGCTGGCTGCCCGATACCGTGGAGGTGGACTACGCCTTGCAGCCCGACGATGCCCCCGAAGATGCGCCCGCCCAGCCTGCCCAAACCCTGCTACGCTGCCTGGCGCACCTGGAGTGGCCCGAGGCTTATGACCCGCGCCACGCCAGCACGCGCGTTTCGCTGGTAGAAGCCTTCCCCAAAACCGGCCGCCGCCACCAGATTCGCCGCCACTTGAAGCACGAATCCCACCCCATCATTGGGGATGCCACGCACGGCAAAGGCCCACTCAACCGCTGGTGGGCCGAGCGCATTGGCCTGCACCGCCTGTGGCTGCATGCGCACGCGCTGGAAATCCCGCACCCGCGCACCGGGCAAGTTCTGCGCTTTTGTGCCGACTGGCGCCAACTGGCCCATGTGCCTGAAGTGCAGCAATGGCAGCAACTGCTGGCTGTACCCGGCTGGCAAGCGACCGAACGCGGCTTGCCCGAGAGCTGCGGCACCCTGCTGCCCACCCCAGCAAGCACCTAAAAAGAGAGCTGCTAGCGCACAAAGAAAAAGGACTTCAGATAGATGACTATCTGAAGTCCTTTTGGCATCAGCGCCAGCAGCTATCAATACTGCAGGCCAAACCGTGCATCACGCCTTCTTGGGCTTGATCCACTTGCCCTCTTCGTCAAACTCCAACAGCGGGGCAGGCACCAAGTCATAGCTGGCGTTGGGGTCGGCCTTGAGCTCGCCCGTGAGCAAATCCAGCAAACGGGCATTGTCCATCTTGAAGCCGCAAGCCTGCGCGTGACCACCGCCGCCAAAGCTTTCGGCCAGCGGAATGCAGTTGAAATCCGAGCGCGAACGCAGGCCCACCTTCACACCCTTGGTGCCGGCGTGCCACATCAGCGCAAAGCTGCCGCTTTGGCGCGAGAGGATATCGCCCACCTGACTATGGAACACGCCGGGGCTGTTGACCATCAAACCTTGCATGCCGTTGAACGTGAGCACCTGCGCACCGCTGGCAATGTCTTGGCACAGGCTCTGGAACTTCTCATCCATCGCACCGCCGCGCGCCATGAAGGTGGCTTCTTGCTCGGGCGTGAAAGCGGCAATTTCGGCCCAGCGCTCAAAGGTGCGCACTTCCATGTCCAGCGCAGCCAGGAAGGGCGCGCTCTCGGCAAACTCCCACTTCCAGATGTCGCGGTCTTCGATGTACTTGATCAGCCCGGGCACGGGCTTTTCGGGGTGGAAAAATTCCCAGCCCAAACGCGCACCAGACTTGTTCATGTCAAAGTGCACCACGCCGCACTGGCACTGGTAGCCCGTCAGCTTCTCGGCCGCACTCTTGTGGTGGTCCAGCACCACCAGCTTGCTGACCTTGGATTCAATCTCGGCCATCAGCACGGGCTCAAACGCAAAGTCCACCACATACACCGCACGGCCTTCCAGGTCTTCACCCAGATCCGCTGCGTTTTGGATTTCACCGTGGTCCAGACCGCGGTATTCGGCCTTGTCACCGTAGAACAGCCACGCCGCCATGGCAGCGCCAAAACCATCGGGACAGCGACGACCGTGGTAGAGGATGAGGGGACGCACGTCTTGCAAAGACGGTTGTACAAACAATTGCAGGGGCAAAATGGTGTTTTTCATGTGGCCTACATTGTCGCCGCATGCGCGCAGCTGTGCATTTCATGGCTCCGAGATGACAAGCATTGGGCCGAGATTCCGCACACGGCCTTTTGCGACTTGCCTGCACCATGGGGGAATTACATCTCAACCAAGGAGTCAGGCCATGCAAGACTGGTGGCAGCAAGTGGCCCACACCGCAGTGGCCGAGTTTTCTGATGTTCCCGATCCCGCACAGGCCACGCGCATCGTGATGCGCCTGTGTCTGGCAGCCCTGCTGGGCGGCCTGTTGGGCTGGGAGCGCGAAGCGATCGGCAAAGCCGCCGGGGTGCGCACCCACATGCTGGTGTGCATGGGATCGGCCATGTTTGTCATGATTGCGCTGCAAACCGGCGCGCAGGCCAATGAGGCCAGCCGGGTCATGCAAGGCGTGATTGCCGGGGTGGGCTTTCTCGGGGCCGGCACCATCCTGAAAGAAAATACCAGCGCCCAAGGTTTGCCACAAGTCAAGGGACTCACCACCGCCGCAGGCATCTGGTTGACGGCCGCCATTGGTGTGGCGGCGGGCATGGGCGAGGAAGCTACCGCCGTCCTCAGTGCCTTGCTGGCCTATGGCATCTTGCGCTTGGTACCCGCACTGGTCAGCCGCACCGAAGTAAAACAGGCATCACCGCATCAACCCACGCGCGATTGATGCAAGTTTGGAATGATTCAATTTCGCCACCGCATGCCCATTGAAAATCCCATCATCGCAACTACTTATTCACAATCAACAACTTAGAAGAAAAAATCAGCACACACCCAAAGACCTTGCCACACTTGATTACATTCCACCAGGGCAGACAACCCGTCTGGCAAGACCCATAATGGTTTCTCCTACGTATCAGTGACTGGTGCACGAAGCTGTGCCAGCCACCCCAACTGATGAATACCGCCAACGACATCACCCCTTATTTGGGGACATTGCTCAACTTCCGTCACGATCTGCACGCGAACCCTGAGTTGCGCTACGAAGAGAACCGTACGGCCGACAAGATTGCGGCCTACCTCCAGGCACTGGGCCTGCCCCTGCACCGCGGTCTGGGCAAAACCGGCGTGGTTGCCACCATCTACGGCAAAGGCCGCTCCAAAGACAATCCCGGGCGCTCCATCGGTATCCGTGCCGACATGGACGCCCTGCCTGTGCAAGAAACCACAGGTGCCGCGCATGCCAGCTGCGTACCCGGAAAAATGCACGCCTGCGGCCACGACGGCCACACCACCATGCTGCTGGGCGCGGCCACCTTGCTGGCAAAGAACCCCAATTTTGACGGCACCGTACACCTGATTTTCCAACCCGCCGAAGAAGGCGGCGCAGGTGCCAAGG
Source organism: Comamonas sp. UBA7840 (assembly GCF_002501455.1). Taxonomy (NCBI): domain Bacteria; kingdom Pseudomonadati; phylum Pseudomonadota; class Betaproteobacteria; order Burkholderiales; family Comamonadaceae; genus Comamonas; species Comamonas sp. UBA7840. The sequence continues at coordinate 141,766 of NZ_DLTI01000028.1, forward strand.
CCATGATGGACGACGGCCTGTTCCAACTTTTCCCGTGCGATGCTGTATTTGCCCTGCACAACTGGCCCTCGCTGCCCCAAGGCCAGATGGCTGTACGCGTTGGCCCCATCATGGCGTCCACCCTGCGGTTTGAGATCCGCGTGCGCGGCAAGGGCGGCCATGCGGCCATGCCCCACAAAACGCTGGACCCCATCCCTGTCGCCTGCGCCATCGTCAGCCAGTTGCAGACCTTGGTCTCGCGCGGCGTAGACCCGCTGGACAGCGCGGTGCTCACTATCGGCAAGATCGAAGGCGGCACCGTGGAAAACATCATCCCTGATGAATGTGCCATCTACGGCACCGTGCGTACGCTGAGCAAGTCCACACAGGAATACATGGTGGATGGCTTGAAGCGCATTGCCAGCCACGTGGCGGCTGCGCACCTGTGTGAAGCCACCTACATCCACAAGCCTGGCTATCCCAACACCACCAACACCGCCGATGAAGCACGCTTCATGGGCGAAGTGATGGCAGAGATGGTGGGCGCGGACAATGCCTTCCCCGACATTGCCCCTGCCATGACTGCAGAGGACTTTGGCTTCATGCTGGAAGAAGTTCCCGGCGCCTATGGCTGGATTGGCAACGGCCCCAATGGCCAGCCCGGCGTGGGTCTGCACAACCCCGGCTATGATTTCAACGACGACAATATCGAGCTGGGTTCGCACTTTTGGGACACCCTGGCTCGCCGCTGGTTCGAACAAAAGCGCTAAGCAAGCGTCCACTTGCCCAAACCGCGCCAAGGCGCGGTTTTTTTATGGCTGGAGAATTTGCATGAACATCACACACCGCAACCCCATTCAGCGCCGCCACCTGCTGCTGGCAGGCGCCAGCCTTGTCGCTGCTGGCCTGCCATCACTGGCCAGTGCGGCCAAGGGGAATGCCGCTGCATCCACTTGGCCCAGCAAACCCATTCGCCTGATTGTTCCCTACCCCGCCGGCGGCATCAATGATGTGGTGGCACGCATGTTTGGCGACCAGATGGGCCAGACGCTGGGCAAGCCCTTTGTGGTGGACAACAAGCCGGGCGCCGGCGCCACCATTGGCATGGCAGAGCTTGCCAAGGCTGATGACCAGCACACCTTTGCGTTTGGTGCCATCAGCCCGCTCACGCTCAACCCGTATCTGATGAAGGTGGCTTACGACCCGATGCACGACATCATCCCGGTTGCCAGCGTGATGTATGCCCCCGTCTATGTGCTGGCAACCACTGCCTTCCGTGGCCGCAGCTTTGCCGATGTGCTGGCGCAAGCCCAGACGCGCCAAGGTGTCAGCGTGGCCACTTCAGGCTACGGCACGCTGGCGCACATCATGGTGGAGCAGCTCATCCGCGCAACTGGCGGCAAGTTTGTGCACGTACCCTACAAAGGCGGCAGCCAATTGGTGACCGACGCCGCTGGCGCGCAGTTCGATTTGCTGCTGGCCAACCCTTTTGCGCCCATCAATGCACTGATTGAGCAAGGCAAGCTGCGCGTACTCGCAACCACAGGCCCTCAGCGGGTGCCTGCGTTCAAAGACACGCCCACGCTGGGCGAGCTGGGTTTTGACAAAGCCAACCAGACCTCGCTCTTTGGCTTCTACGCACCTCGCAATAGCGAACCCGCAGTGATTGAGCGCTTTCATGCCGAGGTCAACCGGATAGTGCTCAGCCCCGAGATGCGCCAGCGCCTGCGCAACCTGGACAACGTTCCCCGGGCCTCCAAGCAAGAGGACTTTGCCACTGCGGTGCGCAAAGACTATGCGCTCAACGGCGTGTTGATTGAGCAGGCCCATATCCGCGTGGAATAAGCCAGCCACCACGCCTGCGCTCCCTTCGCTGCGCCCCATGCGCAGCACCGCCGCCTTACCACCTTCAACTGGTCATGCCCAACTGCGGATTGAGCAACCAATCTTGGGCCAGTACCGGGCGACTGAACAAGTAGCCCTGGCACAAGATGCTGGGCTCCCACGCTTGCAGCAGTTCTGCCTGGGCGGCTTGCTCCACCCCCTCTGCCACCACGCGCAGATCTTTGGAGCTGGCCACCATCAGCAGCGCCTGCACCAGCACACTGTGCTCGGACATGGGGGCCAAATCATGAATGAACGCCTGATCGAGTTTGATTTCCTGAATCGGCAAACGCATCAGATACGCCAAGGATGAATAGCCTGTACCAAAGTCGTCCAAGGCAAACTGCACGCCCAATGCGCGCAAAGCCACCATTTTTCGAATGGTGCCCTCCACGTCGTTGAGCAACAGGCTCTCGGTCACTTCCAGCGTCAGCTGCTGCGCGGGAGCACCGGTGCGCTGCAGCACATCGCGCACCTTGTCCACAAACTGCGGCTGGCGAAACTGCACCGTGCTGACGTTGACCGACAGCCCACAGCCTTGGGCTTGCACGCGCGGATCATTGAGCAGCAAACACACCTGCTCCATCATCCAGTCGCCCAGCGGCACAATCAGGCCACAGCTTTCCGCCACCGGAATGAAATCGCCCGGCGTAATCAACCCTTTGACCGGGTGCTTCCAGCGCACCAAGGCCTCCGCGCCTGCCACACGGCCATTCATATCCACCTGAGACTGCAAAAACACCTGCAACTGCCCTTCGTCCAGCGCGACGAGCAACTCTTTTTCCACCTGCATACGCCGCTGGATGGACTCATCAAGCAGTTCTGAATAGGAATGCACCTGCCCACCGCCTTGATGCAAAGCCTGGCTCAACGCCACGCTGGCGCGGCGCAGCACATGGTCTGCACTGTCGGTCCTCAGCCCCTCCTCCACAAAAGGGAACACGGTAAAGCCCACGCTGCAACTGAGTTTGACCGTCTCTGGCCCTTCAGCCAGGCTGGTAATTTGGGTCATACGCAAACCCTCTTGCAACTCCTGCGCCACCGAATAGGTGTGCATGCGCGCCCCATAGCGGGATTGCCCCACCGCAGGCACGATGACCGCAAATTGGCTGATGCGAATGCGCGCCAGTTTGGCAACACTGGGGGCCACGGCGCGCAGCCGCTGCACAAACGACTGCACCAAAGCGTCCATCCAGCCACGGCCACGCGTAATTTCAAAGTTCTGGTAACGATCAATTTCCACCAGCAGCAAGGCGTGCCAGTCGTGGTGTTCCCCATAACGTTGCGGCCCCTGCCCACTTTGCAGTGCAACCAGCATCTCATCGAGCAGCTCTTGCACGGCATGCCGGTTGAGCAACTGGGTTACGCTGTCGTGCTTTTGCAAATGCAAGATGCGGTTTTCCGCTTCTAGGCGCTGCGAAATATCGTGGCGGTTCTCCACCAGATAGCTCACCAGACCTTGCGCATTCAGCACAGGGGCAATCCGAACATCATCGACCACGATGTCGCCATTTTTCAGCCGGTTACGCACCGTATCTTGCCAAACCTGGCCGGTTTCTACGGTTTGGCGCATCTCCTGGTACTGCTCCTGCGTCAGCCCCGTCAAAGAAACTTGCCGTGAGGGCAGCCCCATGACCTCGCTGCGCAGGTACCCCGTACGCTCCTCATAGGCAGGGTTGGCGTAAATCACATGGCCCTGCAAATCCACCACCAAAATGCTGTCGGGAGACTGCTCCACCGCCTGGTACAGCACATGGAGTTGCTGCTTGTGCTGCTCCAGCGTGCTCAAAGATTCGCGCAAGTCTTCCAGGTGCCTGCGGTAGCCCTGCAGCATCAGCCCAGTGATGCCCAGCAAGAAAAAAAGCACGTAGCTGACGGACAGCATCTGTGCCCAGTCGATATAGCCCCAGTAAATCAATCCGATACCCAGCAAGATCACCGCAACTGCGGCGATGCTGGCCTCAACCATGCCCAAAGTCCAGGCGGCGAATACCACCAGCACCGTCAACACCAGCAAGCTGGTCGAGGGCTGAAACGCAAAGTCCCAGGCAAAAAAACTGGTCAGCGCCACAGCCCCCACGACCAGCCAACGGGCTGCCCAGCGCCAATGACCGCGCCAAATCAGAACCAGTGCAATCCCAGCAATCAAGGTGGCCAAAGGGCCGCCCCACCAGCGGTTGCTCCCCTGCACCGCAAAAATGGTGGTCAACCAGCCCATGCCGCCATACCAGATGCTGATGAGTACAGCCCCAATACGTGCATACGCCAGCGCAGGTGAAGAACGGGTGTTGTGAGGTTGCGCGAAGGTGAACATCGAAGCGAAGGCTATGGGCAACAACTGGGAGCCAAAGATTGCTCACAGCCTGCTACACCCACGCTCCGCGCGGCGTAGGTAGAAATGCTGTTTTCAGCGCGGCTTGCGCCCTTTTTTACGGGCTTGGGCCTGCGCATCCTTTTTGGCCTGGCGTTCGGCATCGGCCACCGCAGCCACTGCAGCCCACTGCTCAAATTCTTCAGGCGTCTCTAAGGTGATGCGTCCCAGCATATGGGTGCGGTAGTCGGTAATCACAATCTCCGCCGCTTTTTGCAGGTTCACACGCCCGCCACTCATCACGCAGCCGCGCTTGCGGCCAATCGCCTCAAGCAACTCATCGTCATGCAAGGCCTGAATTTGCGCCACGCCCAGCCCCAGCTTGAAGCGGTCTTCCAAGTTTTGGGGATAGTGCTTTTGCAAGATCAGCAGCAACTCCAGCGCCACCAGCTCTTCGTCGTAGGCATTGCGCCCCACAGAGCCCGAAGCCGCCAGGTTAAAGCCGCTTTGCGCTATCGAGATGCGGGGCCAGAGCATGCCCGGCGTGTCCCACAGGTAAAAGTCGGCATCCAGCACAATCCGCTGCTCATCCTTGGTCACACCGGCTTCGTCGGCCGCCTTGGCCTGTTTTTTACCGCTCATGGTGTTGATCAAGGTGGATTTACCCACATTGGGCACCCCGCAAATCAGCACCCGCATGGGTTTGGCCATGCCCCCACGGTTGGGCGCCAACTGGCGGCATGTCTCCACCAGACGGCGGGCCGGGGCCACTTCTTCGGCATCCATGGCAATCGCGCGGGTGTCGGGCTGGGCGTTGTACCAGTCCAGCCATTGCTGGGTTTTGACGGGATCGGCCACGTCCTGCTTGTTCAGCAGCTTCATGCGCGGCTTGTGGCCCGTGAGCTCTTGCAGCAAGGGGTTGAAGCTGGAGCCGGGAATGCGCGCATCCAGCACCTCAATGACCACGTCAATGTCTTTCACACGCTCTTCAATGAGCTTGCGCGTGGAATTCATGTGACCGGGGAACCATTGGATCATCTGCATGGCGAAGGGCTTTCTGACGTTCTTGTTATCGGGGAGCGAAGGGCAGCAAGGATAATCGCAAGCTGTTATCTCGTCCCCAACGCCCGATCATGTCCTCCCAACGCCCCAAACCATCTGCCCACCCTTTGAACAACGACATGCTGGTGCGCGGCGTGATTTTGGTGCTGATTGGTTTGATTTTGATCATCGCACCGCACTTCATGTCCGCCACGCCCACCCGCGAGCTGTTTGAGCACGCCCGCATTCCTGCATGGTTCTCGCTGGTGCTGGGTGCTGCCTTTGTCGGCCAGTACGCTCTGCGCCGCCGCAAACAAAAATAAAAGAACCAAAAACGGCTCTAGCGCTTGATACACCAGCGCTCTAAGCTATCAGTTTTCTTGCGTCCTGCAATTTGAAGACGGCCACTTGCTCAGCCAGGTGACCGGCCTGCGCATGCAAGCTGGCAGCAGCTTGGCTGCTGGCTTGTACCAGCCGGGCGTTGTCCTGCGTCATGCCGTCCAGCGCCACCATGGTGGTGTGCAACTGCGCCATGCCCTGGCTTTGCTCCTGGGCTTTGAGGGTGATGCCCCCCACCAGGCTGCTGACGTGTTGCACATCGCGCACGATGCGCTGCATGCGCTGACCGGCGTCTTGCGCCAGCCCGGCCCCCGACTCCATTTGCTCCAACGAGCTGGTAATCAAGGTTTTGATCTGCCGCGCCGCATCGGCACTGCGCAGCGCCAGAGCACGCACCTCGGCGGCCACCACGGCAAAGCCCCGGCCTTGCTCGCCCGCACGCGCGGCTTCCACCGCCGCGTTGAGCGCCAAGATATTGGTCTGAAACGCAATCCCATCAATCACCCCGGTGATGGCGGCAATCTCCGCGCTTTGGGCGCGCAAGCTATCCATGCTGTGCACCATCTGCTGCACCACAGCACCGCCATCGCTGGCCGACTGCGCAGCCGAGGCGGACAACTGGTGCGCCTGCCCGGCGTTGGCCACCGAATCCGCCAGTTGCTGGCTGATTTGCTCAATCCCAGTAACCGCCAACTGCAGCTGCGCATCGGTGTGCTGGGTGCGCTGCGCCAGCTCGGAATTGCCTTGCGCCAAGTGGCTGGCCGTTTGCGTGACATGGCCCACACCGCTGCGCACCTGCGCGACCACGCTGTGCAGCTGCTGGCCCATGCTGGCAAAAGCGCGCAGCAAACTGCCCATTTCATCCTTGCGGTTTTCAGTCACCTGTTCCGTCAAATCACCGCACGCAATCGCTTGCGCCAGCACCACAGCTTGCGCCAAGGGCTGGGTGATGGAGCGCGTGATGGCCACCGAAATCCACACCCCCACCACCAGCAATACGGCATACACCGCCAGCGCCCACAACTGCGCCGACTGGCGCGCCTGCGCTGCCGCCTCTTGCGCGGCCTGGCGCGCATGCTGCAGCTGCTCCAGCCACTGCGTTTGGGTTTGCAAATATTGCTGCGCGGCGGGTTGCAACGATGCTTTGACCAGCCGCTCCGCCTCCCAGGCCATGCCCAAATCCCGGGCTTTGAAAGTTTGCGCATAGCTTTCGCGCAGCGCGGCCTCTTGCACGGCCAACTGCTCCCCCAAGCTGCCCTGCAGCGTCATGGTCTGCAGCAAGTCATGGGCTTGCGCCAGGTTGTCGCGCGCTTTGCCGGCGAAAGCGGCAATCACGCTTTCTTCGGAGGAAAGCACGCTGGCCAGTGCCGTCTCCACGCCTTGGTGGGTCAGGGCCTGCCACTGCTGGGCCCGGGCAATGCCATCATCGTGCCGTTGCAAGCTGGCTGCTGCGCCCTGCTCCACCTGCTGCAGGTAGGCAATCAAACCACCAGCCACCAGCACGCCGCACAGCAGCAGGCCGCCAAAGACGACCGCCATCTTGGTGGCCACAGGCCAATTGCGCAGCATGCCACCCTGGGTACGCAGCGCGGGTAGCGGTGATTTTTCTACCCCATCCGCCACGGATACGGGAGCTAAAGAAGAGGCAGGGAGCGACATAGCAGCAAACATCTCAACATGGAGTGCTTGCCAATTTAGTGCTACAAAATGTCAACACTGTGACAGTCGGATGACATCAAGGCCATGCATGCCCGCACGGCAGCAGTGATGTTTCACACAAAACAAGAGCAGCCAGCGTATGCAAAACTTTGGTTTGCAAGTGTTTTATATCTTAAACCTAGATTTCACCAGCGCTAGCAGCTCTTATTTTTCAACCCCCAACCACCTATGCGCAATCCGCAAAGCCTGTGCAGCGCCGCTGGCACAGCATTGCAAAGCGGAGGTGGATGTTAGAGATAACAGACAAATCTACCGCCAGCATGCCCGATGCCCACAGCAAGGCGGCGTGAAACACGCGGTGCAGCAGCGCTTACGCGCCGCCAGAGCAAGCCGGGCACAGCAAGCGCGCTGAGTGGGTGTTAACCCAGCGCCGCAGGATCCATGTACCGCTGGCGCCACGCTTCGAAAGTGCCCGTGTCCGCAGCCTCAATGGCGCGCTGGTCTTGTTCGGACTTTGCAGCCAGTTGCGCCCATTGCGCCTGTTGGGCGTCCGTCCACGGCAGACTCAGCAAATGCTCGCGCACCCACAGCGATTGGGTCAGACCAAACTGCGTAAAGCTGTTGCCGTGCAGGCGGTGCGTATGATCCAGTACACGGGCAGACGGCGTAGTCTCGGGCTGCGCCACACGCGACTGCGCCAAGGCCAGGGCCTCGCTGTACGCATTGGTGCCGTGGGTGGCATCCAGCGCCTGCGCAAAGGGCAGGCACTCGTCCAGCACCTGCTGGGCCCAGCTGCTCAGCAGCACTTTTTCGTTGCCGCGCTGCAGCATCAAGCCGGGCTCACGGCCGCGCTCTGCCACCAGGTGCTGGTTGTGCTTGAGCTGGGTGATTTCTTCGGAGCAATCGTTGGGGCTGTCGGTCAGCAGGCAGTGCAGCAAGAACACATCCAGCATCCGCATGGTGGATGCGTTGATGCCCACGGGCTCAAATGGATCCAGATCCATCAAACGCACTTCCACATATTCCACACCGCGCTCACGCAAAGCATGCAAGGGGCGCTCGCCGCTATAGGTGGTGCGCTTGGGGCGGATGGTGCCGTAGAACTCGTTTTCAATCTGCAGCAAGCTGGTGCCTAGCTGGTTGTAGTCACCGCCCGGGTTGCGAATGCCCAGTTGCTCGTACGCAGGGTAGGGTTGGGTCAATGCTTGGTAGAGCGAGTCGGCATAGCCATCCAGCCCGTTGTAGCTGACGTTGATCGATGCTTGCGCATCGCTTTGGTAGCCCAGACGCCCCATGCGCAGCGAGGTGGCATAGGGCAAATACAACGCTTTTTGCCCATCGCCCAGCGGCAGCAAACGGTGCTCACGGCCTTCCACAAAGCAGGGGCACAGGGCTGGCGATGCGCCAAACAAATACAGCAGCACAAACGCGTGGCGGCGGAAGTTGCGGATCAAGGCGAAATATTCTTCGCTGCTGACGCCCGGCATGGACCAGTTGTAGTGAATGCCCGAAATGGTCTGCATACGGCGGCCATAACGGTGACCCAGCCCCATGCGGTAGACGCTTTTGGAACGCCCCGAGTGGGAAGAGCCATAGCGCCCCAGGGGAATGGTTTCATCGGTGGGCAGGCCACAGGGCATGCTGGATGCCCACACCATCTCTTCACCCAAAGCAGCCATGCTGCGCAGCGTGTATTGGTGCACCTGCTGCAATTCATCCAGGCACTCTTGCACGCCCAGATGCGCTGAAGTGATCAGCTCCAGCTGCGATTCGCTGTAGTCGGTGGTGATGTGCGGGTGCGTGAGGGCAGAGCCCAAGCCCGCAGGGTGCGGTGTCAGTGCCAAAAAGCCCGTAGGCAGCACACGCAAGCCTTCTTTTTCAATACCGCGACGGATACCGGACAGACGCTCGGCTGCGGGAAATAGCGACGGCTTGGGCTTGGAATTCATTCTTTTCGGCTGTTGCGTTCAAAAAAACGGGGGACAACCTTAGCATGCCTCTCCCACACACAGTGATGATAGAGACATGCTTTTTGATGTGACACACCGCGCTTGCATAACCACGTGGCGGCTGTGCCGCCGCAGCACGTGATTGCACACTGACTTTGTAACGGCTAAATAGCCGTGTCTATCAGACAGTGGCTGACTGTGCGGCCATCGCCTTGCCCACCTCCAGCTGCCCCTGCGCCGCACCACTTTGTGGCACCTGCTCGCCCGTGCGGTCTGTCACCGCGCCCAGTTGCGCAGCCAGTTGCTCAGCGGCATCTTCGCCGGCCCCCACATACACGCCTTGCGTCAACGTGATGTGCGCCGCCTCAAAGCCGCCAGCACCCGCACACAAAATAGTGCGCGTGGGCGCATCGGCATGTGCCAGCACCAGCATGGCAGGCACCACCGCTTCTGGCTTGAGGGCTGCGAGCACTGCTTCCGGCATCAAACCTTCCGTCATCCGCGTGGCCGCTGTCGGCGCCAAAGCATTCACATGGATATTGTGTTTGGCACCCTCAATCGCCAGCGTCTGCATCAGCCCCACCTGCGCCATCTTGGCCGCGCCGTAGTTGCTCTGGCCAAAGTTGCCATACAGCCCCGAGGAAGAGGTCGTCATAACAATGCGCCCGTAGTTTTGGGCCTGCATATGGGGCCACACAGCTTTGCAGCAATTGGCCGCGCCCATGAGGTGCACCTCCACCACCAAGCGGAAGTCTTCCATTTGCATCTTGGCAAAACTCTTGTCGCGCAAGATGCCTGCGTTGTTGACCAAAATGTCGACGCGCCCCCAGGCGTCCACCGCCTGCTGCACCATCGCCTGCACGGCCGCGAAGTCCGTGACCGAGGCGCCATTGGCCATGGCCTGGCCACCCATCGCGCGGATTTCATCGACCACTTTTTGCGCCGCAGACACGCTGGCGCCAGAGCCATCCACCGCACCACCCAAGTCATTGACCAGCACTTTGGCACCCCGGCGCGCCAAAGCCAGTGCATGTTCGCGCCCCAGACCACCACCGGCGCCCGTCACGATGGCCACCTGCCCCTCAAACGACAATTTTTGCATCTTCATCTCCTTAGTTTGTATGCATGCTTGTATGAATGCGTGCTTGACCTGTCATGGGTGGAGCACTGTACGCACAGCCTCTGGTGTTCGCGTTCGCCGATGCGACTCTGGGGCTCAACGCGCTTATCCACGGCAACACGGCACAAGCATGTGGACAAACTTTGCAGGCCTGTAAACAACTGCGCTAAGCCCTTGTTTTACAAACCCCGATGGCATTTGCACATTTTTTCATCACAGCCACAAACCACGGCAACACTTAGCACGCATTTCTCTTGACAATCCTGTGGACAACCTAACGAAAAGCAAGCAACAACAAAACCAAGTTATTGTTTTTAAAAGAATTAATAAAATCTGACTGTTTTTTCATCAATCTGCGCAACTCGTAACAGCAGCCTCAGCCACGCCTTGAACACCTGCAGCTAACAGGCAGTTGCCCCCAAATTGACTGGACAACCATGTGGATAAGCCATCCGATAGACCCTGATGACCGCACAAGTACTTGATCTACAAGGCCCAGAAGTTCTTTGCCTATTTTTTAAGCACTCTGCACACTAGCTACTGGTCAGCGCGTATGCGGCGACAATCCCTGCCCATATCGATCGTCCGCCCTGGGAAAACCGTGAGCACACCTCTGTCACCTGAACTATTTACCGTCAAACTTGAACCGAGCGGCCAGCAATGCGATGCATGGGCAACCGACACCCTGCTCGACTCCATCGAGATGGGCGGCCTGCGATGGCCCAGCTCTTGCCGCAACGGCACATGCCGCACCTGTTTGGGGCACATCCGATCTGGCAGCGTGCACTACCAAATTGACTGGCCCGGTTTGACCGCGGAAGAAAAAGCCGAAGGCTGTGTACTGCCCTGCGTGGCCTACCCCAACGGGAATGTCAGCTTGCAAGACCCTGAAAATTGACCCAGCGCAGCAGGTCAATCTCTGCACCCTCGCAACAAAGCACTAAAATGGCAGCTTTCCACAGAAGCCAGCACCATCCGGCGCATGGCTATTAGCGACGGATGACGTCTGCACACATGTTCTTTGGACGCATGCACCACGCATGCTGGGCGGGTGCCCATACCAAGGCCGTGCTGGCGGCAACCCGACAGGCAAATCCAAGGAACGACACCCCATGAACACCCCACTCACACCCGTGCAGATTTCGCCGGTGGAAGACATCGTTGCCGAAATGCGTGCTGGCCGTATGGTCATCTTGGTCGATGAAGAAGACCGCGAAAACGAGGGTGACTTGGTACTGGCGTCCGACCACGTCACGCCTGAAGCCATCAACTTCATGGCCAAGTTTGGCCGCGGCCTGATTTGCCTGACGCTGACCCGTGAACGCTGCGAATTCCTCAAGCTGCCCCCGATGGCAGCACGCAACGGCACCGTGTACAGCACTGCATTTACTGTCTCCATCGAAGCTGCCGAAGGCGTCACCACCGGTATTTCCGCTGCTGACCGCGCACGCACGGTGCAAGCTGCGGTGGCTGCGAATGCCAAGCCCACCGACCTGGTACAACCCGGTCACATCTTCCCGCTACAAGCCGTAGATGGCGGCGTGCTGATCCGCGCCGGCCACACTGAAGCTGGATGTGATTTGGCCGGCATGGCTGGCTGCACCCCGTCTTCCGTCATCTGCGAAATCATGAAGGACGACGGCACCATGGCCCGTCTGCCTGATCTGCAGCTGTTTGCTGCAGAACACGGCCTGAAAATTGGCACTATTGCGGACCTGATTCAGTACCGCAGCCGCAATGAATCGCTGCTGCAGAAAGTGGGCAGTCGCTCACTGCAAACCCCATGGGGCGAGTTCACGGCCCACCTGTTCCAGGACAAGCCCAGCCAATCGGCGCACATGGCCCTGGTCAAAGGCTCCTGGAGCGACACAGACGAAGTGCCCGTGCGCGTACACGAACCCCTGTCTGTACTGGATGCGCTGGAAGTCAACCGCTCCATGCACTCTTGGGGACTGGACACCAGCTTGCAATACCTCAACGCCCAAGGCCAGGGCGTGGCCGTGCTGCTCAACTGCGGCGAAAGCGCAGACCAGTTATTGGCGCAGTTTGAAGGCAGTGCCCGCTCTGCACAGGCGCCTGAGCGGGGCCGCATGGATCTGCGCACCTACGGCATTGGCGCACAAATTCTGCGCGAATGCGGCGTGCACAAAATGAAACTGATGGGCCAGCCACGCCGCATGCCCAGCATGGCCGGCTACGGTCTGGAAATCACCGGCTATATCACCAAGGAATAACCAAGATGCTGAACGCTGACAAAGGCGCTGCCACCTCGCTGAACGGTCAAGGACTGCGTATTGGCATTGTCCAAGCCCGCTGGAACGAAGGCATTACCAATGCACTGGCCCAAGCTTGCCACCAAGAGCTGCTGGCCACCGGCGTGCAAGACGCAGACATCGACCATGTCATGGTGCCCGGCGCACTCGAAGTGCCTGTGGCACTACAAGCCATGGCCGAGCGTGGCGGCTACGATGCCCTGATCGCACTGGGTTGCATCATTCGTGGGGAGACATACCACTTTGAGCTCGTAGCCAACGAATCGGGCGCAGGCGTCACCCGCCTGAGTCTGGACTACCGGCTTCCGATTGCCAACGCAATCATCACCACCGAAAACCTCGAGCAAGCGATTGCCCGCCAGACCGAAAAAGGTCTGGACGCAGCGCGTGTGGCCATCGAAATGGCCACCCTGCTCCACACTCTGAAAAAATCATGAGCGACGAATACGCATCCGCACCGGCTGGCAAAAGCAGCCCTTCCCGCATCAAACGCACGGGCTTGACCAGCACCGGCGCACGCAAGGCGGCTTCCAAAGCCCCGCGCACGCGTTCGCGTGAATTTGCGCTGCAAGGCTTGTACCAGCACATCGTGGGCCGCAACGATGCCACATCCATCGATATGTTCACCCGTGACCTGGCTGGCTTTCACAAGTGCGATGCGCTGCACTATGACGCGCTGCTGCATGGTTGCATCAAGCTGGAAGAAGACTTGAACGCACTGATCACGCCCAAGCTGGACCGCAAGCTGCAAGAGCTGTCGCCCATAGAGCACGCTTGTATGTGGATTGGCGCTTATGAGCTGATGCACTGCATGGATGTGCCATGGCGCGTTGTGCTCAATGAAGTGATTGAGCTGGCCAAGGAATTTGGCGGCACGGACGGACACAAGTACGTCAACGGCATCTTGAATGCACTGGCTCCCGAGCTGCGGGCTACCGAAGTAGAAGCCGACAAGGCCGGCAAAACCGCCTAATATTGGCTCCTTGCAAAAGGCAGCGCGCCCAGCAGGCCGCTGCCTTTTTTATATGCATTTGTGTGAATTCCAACGTGACAGCGCTTTGCGCTTTGCTTGCCCATGAAGTTTTCTACGCGCGCCGAAAAGATCGATCCCTTTTACGTCATGGAAGTGGCCAAAGCCGCCCAGCAACTGGCCCAAGAAGTTGCCAGCGGCCCCGAGCCCATGATCTTCTTGAACATCGGCGAGCCTGACTACACCGCCCCCGAGCAAGTACAAGCCGCCGCGCAGCGCTGCATCACGACAGGTAGCACCCAGTACACCAATGCGCTGGGCCTTGGGCCTTTGCGCGAAGCCATCAGCCAGTGGTACCACACACGCTTTGGTGTGGATGTGCCTGCGCGGCGCATCGTGATTACGGCAGGTGCCTCGGCTGCGCTCCAGCTGGCCTGTTTGGCACTGATTGAAGCGGGCGATGAAATCCTCATGCCCGACCCCAGCTACCCCTGCAACCGCCACTTTGTGAGCGCAGCAGAAGGCGTGGCCAAACTGATTCCCACCAGTGCGGCAGAGCGCTACCAGCTCAGCGCAGACCAAGTGGCCGCGCACTGGGGAGAACAAACCCGTGGCGTGCTGCTGGCCTCGCCATCCAACCCCACCGGCACCTCCATTGATCCGGCTGAACTGCGTCGCATCCATGACGTGGTCAAGTCCAAGGGCGGCATCACCATCGTCGATGAAATCTATCTGGGCCTGTCCTACGAAGAGGCCTTTAGCCACAGCGCGCTGGCCATCAGCGACGACATCATCTCCATCAACAGCTTCAGCAAATACTTCAACATGACTGGCTGGCGCTTGGGCTGGATGGTGGTGCCCGAGGCCATGGTGCCCGTGGTGGAGCGCATGGCGCAGAACCTGTTCATCTGCGCCTCCACCATCGCGCAGCATGCGGCACTGGCGTGCTTTAGCCCCGAGAGCATTGCAATTTTTGAAGCACGCCGCGCAGAGTTCAAGGCGCGCCGCGACTATTTCCTGCCTGCACTGAAAGAGTTGGGCTTTGGCATCGATGTCATGCCCGACGGCGCTTTCTACGCCTGGGCAGATTGCACGCCGCTGTGTGCCAAGCTGGGCGTTAAAGACAGCTGGGAGTTTGCCTATGCACTGATGGAGAAGGCGCACCTGGCTATCACGCCGGGGCGCGACTTTGGCACGGCAGACACCGCCCGCTATGTGCGTTTTTCGACCGCCAACTCCATGCAGCAGTTGCAGGAGGCCGTACGCCGCATGCAAAAGCTTTTTCAGTAACGCAAGGGAACTTTGATGGCCTTCACCTTTCCCATCCGGGTGTACTGGGAAGATACCGACGCCGGCGGCATCGTCTTTTATGCCAACTACCTCAAGTTCTTTGAGCGGGCACGCACCGAATGGCTGCGCAACCTGGGCATAGAGCAGCAAAAACTGCGCGATGAAGTCGGTGGTATGTTTGTGGTCACTCAGGCCGAGATCAACTATCTCCGACCTGCGCGTCTGGATGACATGATCGACGTGAGCGCTGTGTTGCAATCGGCAGGCCGCGCGTCCTTCACCATCGCGCAGCAAGCTTTTTTGCGGCCTGTGTCATCCGATCAAGCGCCACAGCTGTTATGTGAAGGCAGCATTCGCATTGGTTGGGTCGATGCCACTACCATGCGCCCTGCCCGTATTCCGAACTCCATCGTGGAAAAACTCTCATGAACGCAAGCCAAGACATGTCCATCCTCAGCCTTATTTTGCAGGCCAGCTGGGTGGTGCAATTGGTCATGTTGATTTTGGTCGTCGCCTCCGTAGCAAGTTGGGCGACTATTTTTCGCAAGTCCCAGGCCCTCAAGCAGGTGCGCCAGTTCAACGAATCGTTTGAACAAGATTTCTGGTCGGGCCAAAGCCTCAACGACCTCTACAACAGCGCCACGCAAAACGCCAAAAACGGCGGCCCGATGGAACGCATTTTTGCCAGCGGCATGCGCGAGTACAAAAAACTGCGTGAGCGCCGCATCAACGACAGCGGCACCTTGATGGACGGCACACGCCGTGCCATGCGCGCCAGCTTTCAGCGTGAAATGGACGAAGTGGAGTCCGGCCTGTCCTTTTTGGGCACCGTTGGTTCGGTCTCGCCCTATGTGGGCCTGTTTGGCACGGTCTGGGGCGTGATGCACGCCTTCACCGGCTTTGCCAACATGGAGCAAATCACCCTGGCCACCGTGGCCCCCGGTATTGCCGAAGCCCTGGTGGCCACCGCCATGGGCCTGTTTGCCGCCATTCCCGCAGTGACCGCTTACAACCGCTATGCCAACACCATTGACCGGATTGCCAACAGCCAAGAGACCTTCATGGAAGAGTTCACCAACATCTTGCAGCGCAATGTGAGTGGCCCCTCTGCCAGCGCCACGGCTTCAGGCTATTGAAGGCAGGAGCATCACATGCCAGCAGCCAGCTCCCGAGGTCGCGGTCGCCGCACCGTCAATGAAATCAATATGGTGCCGTTCATCGACGTGATGCTGGTGCTGCTCATCATCTTCATGGTGACAGCGCCCATGCTCACGCCCGGCGCCATCAATGTGCCCAGTGCCGGCAAGTCCACCAAACCTGCCGTCAAAAACGTGGCCCATGTGCTGATGAACGCCGATGGCAGCATCCGCATCAAAACCCCCAATGGCGAGCAGGCCGTTTCGCTGCAAGAGCTCGGAGTGGTGGCGGCGACCTGGCAGTCCAACCAGCCGGAAGACAGTGCGGTCATGATCCAGGCCGACAAAGGCCTGACCTATGAAGCCGTTGTGACGGCCATGGGCGAGCTGCAAGCTGCGGGCGTCAAGCGCGTGGCGCTCGGCGTGAAATCCGCCGCCAAATAATTTTTTTACGCGCTTCGTTCACCGCCTTGTTGTCCTCCATGTCTTCTCGCCTCGATCACGACCCATTTGCCCCTCCCCGGCAGTCCAAAAAACTGCGCAACTGGGTGATGGCATTGCTGGCGCACGCCATTTTGGTGGGTGCCTTCGTATGGAAAGTGAGCCCTCCCGATGCGGTGGAGCAAGCTGCCGTCGAGGCTGAGCTGTGGGCCGAAAACTTTGAGCAAGCGGCGCCACGCGCGCCCACGCCACCGCCTGCCCCGGTGCCCGAACCCACTCCAGCGCCCAAGCCGGAACCCGAGCCGGTTCCGCTGCCCCCCCCACCCCCTGCGCCGCCCCAGCCCAGCCAGCAAGAGCTGCAGGCCCAGCGCGATGCTGAGCTGGCGCTGCAAGAGCGCAAGCAAAAGGAAGCCGAGCTGAAAAAGCAGCGTGAGCTGGAGGCCCAAAAGGCCAAGGAAAAGGCAGAGCAGGAAAAAGCCGAAAAAGCCAAACAGGAAAAAGCCAAGCTCGACAAAGAGAAGGCCGAGCAAGCGCGCAAAGACAAGATCGAGCAAGACAAGCGCGAAAAGCTGGAGCAGCAAAAGCGCGAGAAAGCCGAGCAGGAAAAGAAAGAGCGTTTAGAGAAGGAAAAACGCGACAAGGCTGAGAAAGCCCAAAAGGAAAAAGCCGAGAAAGCCGAAAAAGAAAAGGCTGAGAAGGCCAAGGCTGAAGCCGAAAAGAAGGCTGCCGACGACAAGCGCAAAAAAGAGCAAGCCGCCCAAGAGGCCAAGGCCGCCAAGGAACTGGAGCGCATGCGCCAGGAAAACCTGCGCGCCATGGCAGGCCTGGCAGGCTCGGGCGGCAGCGGCTCGGCCGAAAAGAGCAGCGGCCCCAACGGCGGCAAGGGCACTGGCGGTGGCACGGCGGGTCACTCTGCGGGCTACGGCGCGCGCGTGGCGGCCAAGGTCAAACCCAACATCGTCTATCCCGATGTGGTCAGCGGCAACCCACGCGCCGAAGTGCGTGTGCGTGCGGCGCCCGACGGCACCATCACCGGGGTGCAACTGGTCAAATCCAGCGGCAACAAGGCCTGGGACGACGCCGTGGTGCGCGCCCTGCACAAGACCGAGACCCTGCCCAAAGACACCAACGGCAAGGTGCCTTCCGAGTTCACCTTCGGCTTCCGCCCCCAGGACTAAATATTTTGTATAGCGCTTAGCGCTGGTTTTGCAAGGACTTCAGATAGATATCTACCTGAAGTCCTTATTTATTCAGCGCAAGCAGCTCTTTTATTAAAAGCACCCAGCGCTGTCCCACGTTGACTGCAGGTACATGTCCCCAGTGCCGTGACGGACTGACGCCAATCAAGGAAAATAAGCCCCCTATGAAAGCCCCTGAACTGCTGCTTCCCGCCGGCTCGCTTGAAAAAATGCGCGCCGCCTATGACTTTGGCGCCGACGCTGTCTACGCTGGCCAGCCGCGCTATTCCCTGCGCGCGCGCAACAACGACTTCCGCATGGAACAGATTGCGCAAGGCATCCAAGAAGCCCACCAGCGCGGCAAGAAGTTCTTTTTGACGTCCAACGTCATTGCGCACAACGACAAAATCCGCACCTACCTGCGCGACATCGAGCCCATCATCGCCATGAAGCCCGACGCGCTGATCATGGCCGACCCCGGCCTGATCATGATGGTCAAAGAAAAGTGGCCTGAGGCCGTGATTCACCTGTCCGTGCAGGCCAACACCACCAACTACGCCACCGTCAAGTTCTGGCAGAAGATGGGCGTGGAACGCATCATCCTGTCGCGCGAGTTGAGCCTGGACGAGATCGAAAAGATCCGCCAGGAATGCCCCGACATGGAGCTGGAAGTGTTTGTGCACGGTGCGCTGTGCATCGCCTACTCGGGCCGCTGCCTGCTGTCGGGCTACTTCAACCGCCGCGACCCCAACCAAGGCACCTGCACCAACGCCTGCCGCTGGGAATACAAGACCCACGGCGCCGATGTGGACCCCAACACGGGTGAAGCGCTGGGCCAGGCCATGGACAAGGGCTTCAACTTTGAAGACGCCAAGAACGACCTGGACAACCAGTTCAGCAGCACCTGCGGCGACCAAAAGCGCCACCCCAAGGCCGACGCCATCTACCTGCTAGAAGAAAAAGGCCGCCCCGGCGAGATGATGCCCATCATGGAAGATGAGCATGGCACCTACATCATGAACTCCAAGGACTTGCGCGCCATCGAGCACGTAGAGCGCCTGGCCAAGATTGGTGTGGATTCGCTCAAGATCGAAGGCCGCACCAAGAGCCTGTACTACGTGGCCCGCACCGCGCAAACCTACCGCCGCGCCATTGACGACGCCGTGGCCGGTCGCCCCTTCAACCCGCACCTGATCACTGAGCTGGAAGGCCTGGCCAACCGTGGCTACACCGGTGGCCTGCTGGAGCGCCGCCCCGCCAACGACTACCAGAACTACGAAACCGGCACCTCGGTGCTGCAGCGCAGCCACTTTGTGGGCACGGTGCGTGGCTACGAGAACGGCATGGCCGAGATCGAAACCATGAACCGCTTCTCGGTGGGTGACATGATCGAAATCATCCACCCCACAGGCAACCGCACC
This sequence comes from Comamonas sp. UBA7840, assembly GCF_002501455.1. NCBI lineage: Bacteria > Pseudomonadati > Pseudomonadota > Betaproteobacteria > Burkholderiales > Comamonadaceae > Comamonas > Comamonas sp. UBA7840. Next base: position 160,757 of record NZ_DLTI01000028.1, read on the forward strand.
ATGAAGCTGGAGCAGATGTTCAACCTGGATGGTGAGCCCGTGCAAGTGGCTGCGGGCAACCCCGTGCGCGTGCGCATTCCCGTGGAAGGCCCGGTCGAAGGCGGCTTGATCTCGCGCCTGCTGCACCCTGAGAACGCATAAAACTTCATAGCTGCTTGCGCAGACTGGATAAGCGCTAGAGGCCAAAAAGGCTTCTAAGCCTATACCCACTGCGCGCTGCAGCTTCTTCGCAAAGGCACCTTCGGGTGCCTTTTGACTTTCCTCTTTGACATTCGCAGGCGGCCCGCTACAGTGCATGGCCCGCTTGCATTGGAATCCCATGAGCCCCGAAGACATCGTTGTTCTGCCTGAACTCAAGGCCTATATCGACCCCCTCACCCCCGACGAATATGAATCGCTGGAGCGCAGCATCCTCGACGAAGGCTGCCGCGACGCGCTGGTGCTGTGGGGCAACATCCTGGTGGACGGCCACAACCGCTTTGGCATTTGCCAAAAGCACGGCCTGCCATTCAAAACCATCCAGAACGAGCGCTTTCAGAACATGGAAGACATTCACCTGTGGATGATCGACCAGCACCTGGGCCGCCGCTCCGTCTCTGACTACCAGCGCGGTGTGCTGGCCCTGCGCAAGCGCGAAATCATTGCCGAGCGCCGCGCGCAAGCCGCCGCAGCCGTGCAAGCCGCCAAGGCCGAATCCAGCAGCGAAGCGCCTTGGGAGGGCGACACCGACACCGACCCCGCCGTGGCCCAGGCCCTGGCCAGCACCCCCAAGGTGCCCGACGAAGCGCTGGACACGCGCGAAGCCCTGGCCCGCGCCGCGCGCCTGTCGGCGGGCCAGGTCAAGATGATCGAGACCATCCAGCAAAAAGCCGCCCCCGAAGTGGTGGCGGCGGTAAAGGCTGGCGAGCTGTCGCTCAACGCTGCGGCCGTCGTGGCCACCTTGCCCGTGGAGGAGCAGCAAGCCGTCGCCGCCGAAGGTGCTGACGGCCTCAAACAAGCGGCCAAGCGCGTGCGCGAGGCCAAGAAAAAACCCAAGGCCGACAAACCCGCAGCAGCCGACGAGGGCAGCCTGGACGCCGCCCCGCTCGCCTCCGCCAAAACACTGCAGGCCCGCGTGACCGAGTTGGAGGCCGAGAACGAACGCCTGCGCCTGCAGGTCAAAACCTTGCAAGAGTTGCTGGCTGAACAGGCCTGAACCCGCACGCTTGCACCCTGCCACAGCGCGTCACCGAGGGGATCGGTGGCGCGCTTTTTTTGTGTCATGCTGCGGCGCAAGATTTGTTTTGAAGGGACGCGCCCCCCATGCCTGCTTTGTTTTCCCCCATCCGATTTGGCTCGCTGGAACTGGCCAACCGCATCGTCATCCCCCCGATGTGCATGTACTCGGCCGAGGAAGGCTGTGCCACCAGCTGGCACCTGATGCACTACGGCCAACTGGCCCAGTCCGGCGCCGGCCTGCTGATCCTGGAAGCCACCGCCGTCGAGGCCCGGGGCCGCATCAGCGCCCACGACCTGGGCCTGTGGAACGATGCCCAGGTGCAGGCGCTGCGCCCGGTGCTGGCACACATCCGCCGCTACAGCCCCATGCCCGTGTGCATGCAACTGGCCCACGCCGGCCGCAAGGCCAGCAGCCGCCGGCCCTGGGAAGGTGGGGGCGCCCTGCCTGCCGACCATCCCGAGGCTTGGCAAACCCTCAGCGCCAGCGCCCAGGGCTTCATGCCCACCGACCCGCTGCCGGCCAGCGCCACGCTGCAGGACATTGCCCAGATCAAGCAGGCCTTCGTCGACGCCGCGGTGCGCGCGCACGGCCTGGGGCTGGATGCAATGGAGCTGCACGCTGCCCACGGCTACTTGCTGCACCAATTCCTGTCGCCCCTGTCCAACCTGCGCGACGACGCCTATGGCGGCAGCCTGGACAACCGCATGCGCCTGACGCTGGAGGTGTTCGACGCCATCCAGGCGGCCCTGCCAGCGGGCTTTCCCATCGGCGTACGCATCTCCGCCACCGACTGGGTGGATGGCGGCTGGGACTTGGCGCAAAGCCAAGTGCTGGCACAGGCACTGGCACAACGCGGCTGCGCGTTCTTGCATGTCTCCAGCGCTGCGCTGCACCCGGCCCAGCAGATTCCGATTGGCCCGGGCTACCAAGTCCCGCTGGCTGCTGGATTGCGCGGCAGCCTGCACGGCGCCATGCCCGTGATTGCCGTGGGCCTGATCACCGAAGCGCAGCAGGCCCAAGCCATTCTGGATGCCGGCCAGGCCGATGCCATCGGCGTGGCCCGCGCCATGCTCTACAACCCGCGCTGGCCCTGGGAGGCCGCCCGCCAGCTGGGCGCCCAGGTGGCGGCCGCCCCGCAGTACCTGCGCTGCGAGCCACATGGCGCCAAGGGCCTGTTGCAAAGCGCGGCCACGACCTAATCCGGGGCGGTGCAGTCTGGCGCGGGGCTGCCCGACTGCCCCTACACTGGGCGGCTGTGTCCACCCAACCCGCCTCCTCCCCCAGCCTGACGCGCTACGCCACCCTGGCCGCCGACATCGCCCAGTCCATCCACGCGGGCGTGCTGCAGCCAGGCGACAAGCTGCCCTCGGTGCGCAGCTGCTGCGCGGCACGTGGCGTCAGCCCATCCACAGTGTTTCAGGCCTACTACCTGCTGGAGGCGCGCGGGCTGATCCGTGCGCGCGAGCGTTCCGGCTACTACGTGGCCTCGGGCGCGCACCACCCACCGCCGGAGCCAGAGATTGCCCGGCTGCCCCCCCCTGCCTCGCTGACGGTGGATGTGAGCGAGCGCGTTTTTTCCATCCTGCAAGCCAGCTTCCAGCCGGGCACGGTGGGCCTGGGCAGCGCCTTCCCTGCGCCCCAGCACTTCCCGTGGAACAAGCTGGCGCAGTCGCTGGCCGCCTGCGCACGCCAGGCCCAGCCGCAGGCCCTGCTCGATGACCTGAGCACCGGCCACAGTGGCCTGCGCCGCCACATCGCCCGCCGCTACTTGGCAGATGGCATGCCGCTGCACATGGATGATGTGGTCATCACGAATGGCGCCCTGGAGGCGCTGAACCTATGCCTGTCGGCCGTCACCCGCCCCGGCGGCGCGGTGGTGGTGGAGTCCCCCTGTTTTTACGGCGCACTGCAGGCGTTGGAGCGCTTGGGCCTGCAGGCCATTGAAGTGCCAACGCATCCGCGCGACGGCATTGATTTGCAGGCGCTGGAAACTGCCATCACCACCCACCGCCCGCAGGCCATCTGGTTGATGAGCAATTTTCACAACCCTCTGGGCAGCCTGATGCCAGCGCCGCACAAGCAAGCCCTGTGCGATATGGCTGCGCGCCTGCAAATACCCGTGATTGAAGACGATGTCTATGGCGAGCTGTATTTTTCAGCCCGCCGCCCCCTGCCCATCAAGGCCTATGACTGCGCAGGCTGGGTGCTGCATTGCAGCTCGTTTTCCAAGTGTTTGGCCCCCGGTTGGCGCATTGGCTGGGTCACCGCAGGCCGTTTCACACAGGCGGTGGCCCGACAAAAGCTCACCACCTCCATCAGCACCAATGCCCCGGCACAAACGGCGCTGGCACATTACTTGGAGGGCGTGGGCTACGACAAGCACCTGCGCCAGTTGCGCCACATCTTGCTCACCCAGCGCGATGCAATGGCCCAGGCGATTGCCCAGTACTTTCCCCCTGGCACCCGCGCCACCCGGCCAGAGGGTGGCTATTTGATGTGGGTAGAGTTGCCCGAAGGCTGCGATGCCTTGGCACTGCACCAGCAGGCCTTGACCGCCGGGATTAGCCTGGCCCCCGGCCCGGTGTTCTCGGCTTCGCAACGGTTTGAACGCTGTATCCGGCTGAATTTTGGCTTGCAATGGGATGCGCGCACCATCCCTGCCCTGCAGCAGTTGGGCCAGTGGTGCACCGAGATGCAGCAGCACGGCAAACGTAGCTGACAGGTGCCGTGCCCTGTGTTTAGCTTTTAGCGTTTAGCGGGGTGCCAAAAAAGTGGTGTGCGCGGACACAGCAATCTTGGGATCGGCCTGTGCACGCACCTCAATCACCACAGGGTTGGAGCCTGGCTGCGCCGCACCATAAGGAGCTTGCAGGCGCACCACCACCCAGCGGTCTTCGGCTGCTGCCAGCGCCACCTCGGGCACCGAGGCCACACGCAGCCCGCCCAGGCCCGAGGCTGACAACACATAGTGCTGCAGCACCTCCGTGGCATTGCCGATTTGCACGCGGTAGATGTTCTCCACCATGCCGCCCGCCACAATGCGCGAGAGCGTGCCCCGGTCGCGCACCACGTCCACCTTCAGCGGCACGCGCACGTACAAGCTGGCCACCATGGCCACGGTGATGGCCAGCAGCCCCGCGCCATACAGCAGCACGCGCGGGCGGAATACGCGGCGCAGCATTTGCGCACGGCTCCAGCGCTGTGCCAGGGCTTGCTCGGTACTCCAACGCACCAAACCGCGCGGATAGTGCATTTTGTCCATGACACTGTTGCAGGCGTCAATGCACAGGCCGCAGCCAATGCATTCGTACTGCAAGCCATCGCGAATATCAATGCCCACCGGACAGACCTGCACGCACAGCGTGCAGTCAATGCAGTCACCCAAACCTTGGGCACGATAGTTGGCATCTTTAGCACGTGGGCCACGGCCCTCGCCGCGCGCGGCGTCGTAGCTCACGATCAGTGTGTCCTTGTCGAACATGGCGCTTTGAAAGCGTGCATACGGGCACATGTATTTGCACACCTGCTCGCGCAAAAAGCCAGCATTGCCGTAGGTGGCCAGGGCATAAAACGCAATCCAGAAAATCTGCCAGGCACCTTGCCACGCCATCACCTGCACCGCCAGGTCGCGGATGGGCACGAAGTAGCCCACGAAGGTAAAGCCCGTCCACAGCGACAGCAGCAGCCACAGCAGGTGCTTACCGCCACGCCGGGCCGCTTTCTCCAGCGTCCAGCCGCTGCCATCCAGGCGCAGGCGCGCGCTGCGGTCGCCCTCCAGCCGGCGCTCGATCCACATGAATATCTCGGTGTACACCGTCTGCGGGCAGCTGAAGCCACACCACAGCCGCCCAGCCACGGTGGTGAACAAAAACAGCGCCAGGGCGCTGACGATGAGCAGCGCCGTCAGGTAGATGAAGTCCTGCGGGTACAGCAGCCAGCCGAAGACGTAAAAACGCCGCTGCTCCAGATCAAACAGCAAGGCCTGGCGCCCATGAATTTGCAGCCAGGGCACACCGTAAAAAAACAGCTGCGTGATCCACACCAGCGCCCAGCGCCAGCGGGAAAACAGACCCTGGATGGAACGCGGCTGAATCTTCTTGCGCGCTTCATAAAAAGAAACTGCGGCAGGCTCTGCGTGGATCGGAATTGTCTTGCGCGGCGCGTGCTGGCTGCCGCCGTCATTCGTGGAAGTGTTGTGATGAGGCATAGCGTGAAAGGGCTCGCCCGCCAGTCCCTACCAGCGGTGCTCCACCGCGACTGTGCGCGCCCTGCGCCTGGAACAAAAGCATCAGATTGGGGGCAAAAACACCGGATCAGATGCACCTCAACCCAACATGACCATATCAGTTCAGTAAAAAGTGAGCTGCTAGCGCTGGTCAAATAATGCTTTCCATCTGCTTTAACCCTAAAACGCTTACCCATTCAAGGCCAACAGCTCCTTTTTTTCACGAATGCACGCCATCAGGACAGACGGCACTTCAGTACACGCTCCGAATTGCCGACATGCACGATAAGGCCTTGCAGGCCTGTATTGCATCTGGAGCGCACCATGCTGAACGCCACCCCCTTCCCCTCGCCCGTTTCCGCCGACACGGCCGTGCCCGCCAAGAGCACGCCGCTGGACGAGGCGCAGAAAACCGCCACCGCCAGCAGCCAGGGCCAGCAGCACCTGCGCAATGCGCAGATCCTGGAAGCCTCCCTGCAGGTCAGCCTGCAGACTGGCAACGACAGCCTGGCCCTGCTGTACCGCACGGCGGTGGACGCCATCAACCAGGAGCTGGCGCCCGAACTGGGCCCCGACGCCATCCAGAACGCCATGGGCCAGGACCACAGCGCGCAGGCCACGGCAGGCCGCATCGTGGGCCTGTCCACCGCCATGTTCGACGCCTATGCGGCCCGCTACCCCGACAAGGAGCTGGCCGAGGTGGCCCAGGATTTTGTGGTGCTGATCCGCGGCGGTTTCAAGCAGGGCTACCAGGAGGCGGAAGACATCTTGAACAGCCTGGGCGTGCTGGGCGAAGGCAGCCCGGTGGCGTCCGGCATTGCCCAGACCTACGAGCTGGTGCACAAGGGCTATGACGACTGGCTGCAGGCCAAGCTGGGCGCGCTGCGCGGGGATGCCGCACCCAGCGCCCCTGCCGACGACCCATCTGCCGCGCCGGGCCCGGTCACCGCCCCCTGAGCCCGGGGCGGGCACGCAGCATTGAGGTTGGTGCATAAAAGGGTAGAAACCTATACTGCACCTACGCAGTCAGCTATGGTTTTTAGACGCCAATGCTTGCGCCTGCTGGAAGAAAAGCCACCGTCCTGCATCCCTGGCGGGCCAGACTTTGACAATCGGGACACACGGTGGCCCCCGTGCCACGCCCCCGCTGCATCCCCCCAGGAGGTCTGCCATGACACGCAATCCCGTTGGATGGTTCGAAATCTATGTGCAGGACATGGACCGTGCCAAGGCGTTCTATGAAAACGTGCTGTCGCGCACGCTGGAAGCCCTGGCTGTTGATTTCCATCCAGAAG
>NZ_DLTI01000036.1:0-38731 GCF_002501455.1 Comamonas sp. UBA7840
GACGATTGGGAAACCTTTTAAGCGTTAGCCTTGAAGGCAAGACTGCGCGTCTGCCCGCAGCGCACATACCGCCGCGCAAAAGCCTTGTGGGTGAATGCCACAAGGCTTTTTCCATAAAAATGGCCTCTAGCGGTTGTGTATCCAGCGTGAGGAGCTATCTTTTTAGCGTTGATGGCTCGCCTAACTCTCCCCAACACAGCGCGGTTTCACGGTGCCGCGCATCCATGCATCCATCCATGCATTCGTGCATTCGTGCATTCGTACTGCCTGCGGCTGCACGCACCGCCTTCGTCGTACCGCTTCGCTGGGCTGTGGGATCGGCTTTGAACAGGGCTGCTACAGCACCGCACCGGGTCTTTGAAACCCCGGCGCATGCGCTTCAAAGTACAGCAAGTCAAACCACTGGCGGTGCAATTGCAAGCTGCAGCGCGAGTGCCCAAACTGCTGAAAACCGTTTTTCAGCAGCACGCGGATGGAGGCGGGGTTTTCAGGGCGCGCCGTGGCTTCCAGGCGTTGCAGGTGGTGAACCTGAAAAGCTTTTTGCATCACCAGCTTCACCGCCTCTGATGCCAGGCCCTGGCCGCTGTGCGAGGGCGCGATGCGGTAGCCCAGCGAGGCGCTGTGAAAGTGGTCGCGGCGCACCTGGGTCAGGTTGATGCGGCCCACCAGCTCGCCACCCAGCCAGATCAGGTAGTGAAAGGCCTGGTCAGCGGCTTGCTGGCGCAGCGCAGTCTGCAGCGCCTGGTCAAACCCCTCGGGGGTGTAGAAGCTGTCGGCCCGGGGATTGATCCAGTTTTCAAAGTACAGACGGTGCTGGTTTTCAAAAGCCCACAGCGTAGTGGCATCTTGCTCGCGCAGCAGGGTGAGTTCCATGCGGCCTCCTTGGGATGGTGCTCACGGATTGTGGCTGCGCCCGCGTCGATTGGGCAAGGGGCAGTGGCCCCAGCATGGCGAAAACGGTGGCGCTTAACGGATGGGCACAGCAGCAAAGTGGGCGCGCGGGGCCACATAGCTGTCTTGCGCCTGCACCAGTTGCAATTCACGCTCGCCGCTTTGGTGGGTGTGCTGCAGCAGCTCAAACATGCTGGCCGTGGTGCGCTCCAGCGCCCGCTGGGCCGAGCCGCTTTGGCCAAAGTGCTGGCTGTAGTGGGCGGTAAACAGTGCCGCGGTGACATCGCCCGAGCCATTGGCCTTGAACGGCAGGTGCGGCGTGGTTACCAGCCATGCGCCCGTGGCATCGGCTGCCAGCATGGAGATGGTGCCCGGCGCCGCATCGGGGCAGTGCACGCTGGTGACCAGCACGGCGCGCGGGCCCAGGGCCATCAAGGCATCCACCGCTTTCAGTGTGTCGACCAGTGTGTGCACCGGCATGCCTGCCAGGTAGCCCAGCTCAAACTGGTTCGGGGTCACCAAATCGGCCTGGGGCACTACGCGCTCGCGCAACAGCACGGGAATGGCAGGGTTCACAAAACAGCCCGATTTGGCGTTGCCCATCACCGGATCGCAGGTGTAGGTGGCCCGCGGGTTGAGCGCTTTGACGCGTGCCACGGTGGCCAAAATGGCGTCGGCAATGTCGGCTCCGCCCTGGTAGCCGCTGAGCACCACATCCACCTTGGCCAGTGCGCCGCGTTGCTCCATCGCATGCACGATGGCGCCGACCTCGCTGGCGGGAATGGGTGAGCCGCCCCATTGGCCGTAGCCCGTGTGGTTGGAGAAGTTGACGGTGTACACCGGCCACACCTCATGCCCCAGGCGCTGCAGCGGAAACACTGCGGCGGAATTGCCAACGTGGCCATAAGAGACATGGGACTGGATCGAGAGAATGTTCATAACGCGGGGCGGCGGCAGCAGCAACGCTGCCGGGGCAATCAAATGCAATGGCAATGCTGGCGATGGTAGCGCTGCCAGTGCCCGGTTGCCCTGGCATAGGATCAAAGCGGCGCTACGTTCTGCACACCCCGGGCGGGGTTTGCGTGCGAGCCACACGCTCAAAAGCGCCCGCCTTATGCAGGACCCGCGCGCTACAGGCGGTAGAAAAGCACCTTGCACACAGCGTAGCTTGGTAGCCCCATAGACCGCTAGCGCGCATGCAACAAGCGCTGGCAGCTCTCATTCTTGAAAAGATCTTTGCAGCGTGCCGCGCCGCCTGGGGCTTTAGAGCGGCGCAGGGGGCTGCAGCTGCGGAAAGTACTGCGCATAGCCCGCCATGAACTTCTGGCGCTGCGCGGGGCGCAAATCCAGCTCCTGCAGCAGCTCATACTTTTCAATCAGCTGCTTGAACTCCATGTACGGGCTTTGCGGGTTGCGCGTGGCCGCGTACATCGCCACCGCCTCAAACGCATCCTGGTTGATGATGGCTTTGAGAATGTTGGCGTAGAACATGGGGTCGCCATGGGCGGTGTCCGGAAACTTTTGCTCAATAAACCGCAGCATCTCAAACAGGATGGAGATGAAGTGGTCAATCTCGCTGTGGTCGGCCATCAACTCCGCGCGCGCTGCCTCCAGCGTTGGCTGGCTGCGCGCATGCAGCATCAGCCGCTGCAAACTGGTGCCTGCGGGCTGCCCCGCTTCGGCCTCGTGGTGCTCGTTGATCTTCTCGAACGTGTTGTTAAACAGCTTGAGCAGCGAGAAAAACGTGTTCTCAAACGCATCCAGCCGCTGCGCCGCAATCTGCTCGGTAAACAGGCGCACATTCGATTCGGCGGCCACGGTTGATTTTTTCAGCTCCTCCATCGTGGCGGTCAACTCGCGCCGCTGCAGGCGCAGGGTGAACAGCAAGGCCAGCAGCGAGAAAAAACTCAAAATCGGATTGAGCACGCCCCCCAGAAAGTCGCCCGACAGCCCCAGCGCCTCAGCGCGGCTCATGCCCTCGCCATTCGGGTTTGCCAGCCACGTCTGGTAGTTGTGCTCAAAGTCCCAATACGCCTTCAGATACATCCACGCCGTGCCCAGCAGCACGCACACGGCGATCATCTCCATTACATGAATTTTTTGCCACGCTTTGTCCGTCATGGTGGGCAGCCCTCCTGCTGTGCGGTTGTACGGGTGCGCCCGTGGCGTGACTATAGGAGAAGTGCGTGAGGTGGCAGTTTTTTTGATGAAATGAGGGTGTAGGGCTTATACGGTAAGCGTGGGTAGCTATGGTTGTTGAAAAGGTTTTTTCGTTTTGATGCTGCGCGTGCTTTGTTTTCTGAAGCAGCTTATCGCGCGGCGGCGACTTACTTTCCTTTGCTTGCTCAAAGGAAAGTAAGCAAAGGAAAGAGCACCCTGCTGCCCCCGACCCTCCGCTCTGCTCCGGGCCACCTCCCGTGCGCGCCCCAGACGGGCCAGCCGCAAACTCGCGTGCGTACTGCACGCTCAAACAGCGCGTCTGGCTGTTTCCGTCTGGGGCTGTGCGCGGGAGGCGGCGGCAGAAGGGAGTGGGCGATACGTGGCGCTGTGGGCTTGAAAAGGGTTTTGCTGTGGCTTGCGGGTCGAAGCCAAATAGGGATCTAGCCCTTGTATAGCTTGCGCTTTCAGCTACTTTTATTGAAAACGTCTTTACGAGCTTGATGCTGCGCAGGCGTTGAGGGCAGAACCGGCTTATCGCACCGGGGCGAGTTTCTTTTCTTTACTTCGTCAAAGAAAAGAAACCAAAAGAAAGACGACCCTGCTACCTGCGTCCCTTTGGGCTTGGCTGCGCCAAACCCAAGCGGGCAACCTGCGGTGCTCGCCGCTGCGTTCAAACAGCTGCGGCGAGTCAGATTACGTTGCGTGTGTGTTCTTCGACACACACGCAACCCCACAGGCTGTGCGCCTCGGCGCAGGTAGTAGGGGTTATTAGCCAAATGTGTCGCTATCGTTTTACGGATCAGAAAATTCTTAAAAAAATTCAAATGAAATTATTTTATAAGACTATGAGTTTTTATTGCTTGATTCTGGTATTTTATCTATGATTTTGCTGATGGTGTTGTTTATATCTATAGGATATGAATCTATATTCTTTAAGTTATCTGAGCGAGAGAAAAAGTGTTTTGAAAGGTCTGATTTAACTTGATCTTGTTTAGTTTTGTCGATGCCAGATAAATACATATTTATCGTCGATAAGCCTAACGCCCTTTCATGGAAGAAGTATTGTTGATTTCTGTGTTTTGACGATTCGCGAGATGTGTAAGCTGCAGCAACAGATAAAGCTAAAATAATTGCAATCTTTGTAATTATCGATGAGACTTTAATATCATCTGAATTTATGGTGCTCGCTGAAAAGGCAATAGATGTAATAATTATTACTGTAATTATAAAGCCTGTGATATATCTTAGAATGTCTGCGGATTGTTTTTCATTTCTAGCAGCACTTGAATAATCAGCAGCAAGAAGCTTAGAAGCTCCGTCACTTAGTCGGTTGTTAAGATCTAATAATTTTTCGTCAAGATAAATTATTTTTGCTTTTAAATTGTCTTCTGTTTTATTTTTTAGATCATCAAGAAATTTTATTTTTTCTTCTAAAGCGTCTCTTTGAGATTCATGTTGTTTCTGTAGTTGATTTAATTCAGCTGCCTGATCGCTTATTAGTTTCTTTATTATTGAATATTCCTTTTCTAAGGAAAGAATATTTTCTTTTTCTGTGGAGAAAAATTCATTCGCTGTATCTTCGGAATCTATGAATAGAAGGGTGATGTCATGAAGTATTTTAGAATACTTTCTTAATGCTAGAGAATATTTAGTCTGTATGTTACTTCGATGCAGTACCAAGTAAAGATGTTTTGTATCTTCTGCAATTTTATTGGCGGCCAAGGATTGATAATATCTACTAGAAAAATTCTTATTTTTGAATGCTTCAATTTTACTGATCAATCCTGAAATCGAAGCGTGTGTTTCATCATTGCTATGAACATCGCTTTCATATATTTTTACTGTTATGTTAAAAATAATATTAATTATTTTGTTAATTCTATTAATTGATCTGTTCATCAAAAACTCCTCATTAAGACGTGTTTTACTATCTCGGCCATGATTAACGCAAGATGTGTTGCGCAATCAGTTCATCGCTTGTTCGATCCTTCTCCCCGTGCCGAGGCGCGCAGAGCGCAGGGTGGGCAGTTGCACCGAAGGATGCAACTGCATCGTCATCTAGCTGGTCGCAGTTGTTTGAGCGAAGCGCTGTAAGCGCGTAGCGAGTTCTGCGGCCCCACCCTGTGAGCGAGCACAGAGGTTGCCCGCTTGGGATTTGCGCAGCAAAGCCCAAAGGGACGCGGGTAGAGGGTTCCCTTCTTTTGCTTCCTTTTCTTGGGAAAGCAAGAAAAGGAAGTCGCATGCCGCGCGATAAGCGGCCAGCAAAAGCCAAACAAACAATAAGCACAAAATCAGCCCCTAGCCCAATAAAACCAAGCGCAAGCAGCTATCAAAAAAATAAAAAGCCTCCCGAAGGAGGCTTTCATTCGCAAGGCGAAAAGAGAGCTGACTTACGCCAACTTGGCCTTGAGCAGCTCATTCACCTGCCCCGGATTGGCCTTCCCCTTCGAGGCCTTCATCACCTGCCCCACCAGCGCATTGAACGCCTTGTCCTTGCCCGCACGGTATTGCTCGACGTTGCCGGGGTTGGCGGCAATCACCTCGTCAATGATGGCTTCCAGCGCGCCGGTGTCGTTCATTTGCTTGAGGCCCTTGGCTTCAATCACGGCATCCACGTCGGAGCCTTCACCGGTCCACAGCGCTTCAAACACCTGCTTGGCGGCGTTGTTGCTGATAGTGCTGTCGGCAATGCGGCCAATCAGTGCGGCCAGCTGTTCGCTGGACACCTTCACCGCGTCCATGCCGATTTCTTCGGTGTTCAGGCGGCGCGAGATTTCGCCCATCACCCAGTTGGACGCCAGCTTGGCTTGGCCACAGGCCTTGGCGGTGCGCTCAAAGTAGGCCGCCATGTCTTGCGACTGGGTCAGCGTGGTAGCGTCGTACTCGGGCAGGCCATAGCTTTCGACAAAGCGGGCGGCCATGGCGCGGGGCAGCTCGGGCATGGTTGCTTTGACTTCTTGCACCCAGCTATCGGCAACCACCAGCGGCGGCAGGTCAGGATCGGGGAAGTAGCGGTAGTCGGCTGCGTCTTCCTTGGTGCGCATGGCGCGTGTCTCACCCGTGTCGGGGTTAAACAGCACGGTGGCTTGCTGGATGCTGTAGCCGTCCTCGATCTGCTCGATCTGCCAACGGATCTCGTAGTCGATGGCGATTTGCATGTTCTTGAACGAGTTCAAGTTCTTGATCTCGCGGCGGGTGCCCAGCGGTGCTCCGGGTTTGCGCACGGAGACGTTGGCGTCGCAGCGGAAGCTGCCTTCCTGCATGTTGCCGTCGCAAATGCCAATCCAGGTGACGATCTTGTGCAGCTCTTTTGCGTAGGCCACGGCTTCTTCGGTGCTGCGGATATCGGGTTCGGTCACGATTTCCAGCAGGGGCGTGCCCGCGCGGTTCAGGTCAATGCCGGACTCGGTAGGGAACTGGTCGTGCACGGACTTGCCCGCGTCTTCTTCCAGGTGCGCGCGCACCAGGCGCACGGTGTGCAGCTTGTCGCCGACGTAAAAGCTGACCTCACCGCCTTGCACCACGGGAATCTCGAACTGGGAGATTTGGTAGCCCTTGGGCAGGTCGGGGTAGAAGTAGTTCTTGCGCGCAAAAATGCTGCGCGGCGCAATGTGGGAGCCGAGGGCCAGTCCCAATTTAATAGCGCATTCCACAGCCTTTTTGTTCATCACCGGCAGGGTGCCGGGCAGGGCCAGGTCCACGGCGCAGGCCTGCGTGTTGGGCTCGGCACCAAAGGCGGTGCTGGCGCGGCTGAAGATCTTCGATTGGGTCGCCAGTTGGGCGTGGGTTTCAAAGCCGATGACGACTTCGTAGCCATTGATGAGTTTCACTGTCATGTTCTTGCTTCAAAAAGTGGGCTGTATCCATGGCGCTGCGCATGTAACTGGCGCGGCTCGATCCAGGGGCAGCGAGCAAGGGCCGCCCCGCAGCGAGGCTGTCGTCCCCCTTGAGGGGGAAGGCGCGAAGCGACTCAGGGGGTGTTCCATTTAGATACCTGCGGGGCGCTGCAGGTGGAAGTCCGTGGCTTGCTGGAAGCGGTGCGCAGCGTTGAGCAACTTGCCTTCGGCAAAGTAGTTGCCAATCAGCTGCAGGCCCACGGGCATGCCACCGTCGCCAAAGCCGGCTGGCAGGCTCAAACCGGGCAGACCGGCCAGCGATGCGGGCAGGGTGAACACGTCGGCCAGGTAGTTGCTGACGGGGTCGGCCTTGCCACCAATCGCCCACGCAGTGGTCGGCGCTGCGGCACCGGCGATCACGTCGCATTCCTTGAACGCGGCTTGGAAGTCGTCGGCAATCATGCGGCGGATCTTTTGCGCTTGCAGGTAGTAAGCGTCGTAGTAGCCTTCGGACAGCACATAGGCGCCGATCATGATGCGGCGCTTGACCTCATCGCCAAAGCCTTCGGCGCGGGTCTTCTTGTACATGTCGTTCAGGTCGGCAAAGTGCTTGGCGCGGTGGCCGAACTTCACACCGTCAAAGCGCGACAGGTTGGACGACGCTTCGGCCGGTGCCAAGATGTAGTACACAGGCACCGACAGCTCGGTGCGGGGCAGGCTGATGGGCACCAGTTTGGCGCCCAGCTTTTCGTATTCCTTGAGCGCCGCATCGACGGCAGTGCGCACGTCGGCAGACAGGCCTTCACCAAAGAACTCGGCAGGCACGCCAATGCGCAGGCCTTCGATGCTGTCGTTCAACTGCAGCGTGAAGTCTTCGGCAGGGTGGTCCAGGCTGGTGGAGTCGCGGTCCAGATCGGGGCCGCACATTTCGGACAGCAGCAGCGCGCAGTCTTCGGCGCTGCGGCCCATGGGGCCTGCTTGGTCGAGGGACGAGGCAAACGCGATCATGCCGTAGCGGCTGGCGCGGCCATAGGTGGGCTTGATGCCGGTAATGCCGCAGAACGAGGCGGGCTGGCGAATCGAGCCGCCGGTGTCGGTACCGGTGACCGCAGGAGCCAGACGCGCGGCCACGGCGGCGGCTGAACCGCCGGAGGAGCCACCGGGCACGCGCTCGGGGTTCCAGGGGTTGCGCACGGGCTGGGGCTCAGCAAAGCCTACGGGGGCAATGGCAGAGTTTTCGTTGGCGCCGCCCATGGCGAATTCGTCGCAGTTGAGCTTGCCCAGCGTGACCATGCCTGCGTCGGCCAGCTTGCGCACCACGGTGGCGTCAAACGGCGACTGGTAGCCCTGCAGCATTTTGCTGGCGGCGGTAGTGGGGAAGTCCTTGGTGACAAAGATGTCTTTGTGCGCCATCGGCACACCGGCCAGTCGGCCGCCTTGGCCTGCGGCAATCAGCGCATCGGCCGCCTTGGCCTGGGCCAGGGTGGCGTCTTCGTTGATGGCCACAAACGCGCCCAGGTGCTGGTGCTGATGGGCGCGGGCCAGAAAGTGCTGGGCCGCTTCCACGGAGGAGACTTGCTTGTTCTTGAGCTGGGCGGCCAGTTCGGCCACGCCCAGGTGGTGCAGATCGGTAGTGCTCATGAAATTTTTTTGCCTTGCGCTTATTCGATGACCTTGGGCACGAGAAACAGACCCTCGCCCTGGGCGGGTGCGTTGCGCATATTGGCTTCGCGCTGGTTGGGCTCGCTGGCCACGTCGTCACGCAGGCGCAGCACCACGTCTTGGATGGCGGCTACAGGGTGGGCCAGCGGCAGCACGCCCGAGGTATCCACAGCCTGCATCTTTTCGACCATGCCGAAAAAGCCGTTGAGTTGCGAGAGCATGCGCGCACTTTCTTCTGGGGAGAGTTCGAGCCGCGCCAAGTTGGCGATGCGGTCAATGTCGTTCGAGGTGAGTGCCATAGGTTTTCTGCGGTTCGAAACCGGATGTAAAGCTGTCAGACGGCGTGCGCCGCCATGAGTTATTCACAGGGGATACGGTATTATCTGGTCTTTGCGCAATTGCCATCTTTGGATGGCTGCGATTGTGCAGAAAAGCCTAAACTTGACTCCCCCCTGATTCCTGTTGATCTATACCCTGGCGATAGCAAGCCGAAGCGCGTGCTGTGCCTGAGAGGAAATTTGAATGTTCGGTGCTTTCCGTCGGTACTTCTCCACCGATTTGGCCATTGACCTGGGTACAGCCAATACCCTGATTTTCGCCCGTGACAAGGGCATCGTGCTGGACGAGCCCTCGGTGGTCGCGATCCGCCACGAAGGTGGCCCCCACGGCAAAAAGGTGATTCAGGCCGTGGGCCGCGAAGCCAAGGCCATGCTGGGCAAGGTGCCCGGCAATATTGAAGCCATCCGCCCCATGAAGGATGGCGTGATTGCGGACTTTGTGATCACCGAGCAGATGATCAAGCAGTTCATCAAGATGGTGCACCCCCGCAATGTGATGACGCCCAGCCCGCGCATCATCATCTGCGTGCCCTGCGGCTCGACCCAGGTGGAACGCCGCGCTATCAAGGACGCAGCAGAAGCGGCGGGCGCCACGGCCGTGTACCTGATTGAAGAGCCCATGGCCGCCGGTATCGGTGCTGGCCTGCCCGTGTCGGAAGCTTCCGGCTCGATGGTGGTCGACATTGGCGGCGGTACCACCGAAGTGGGCGTGATCTCGCTGGGCGGCATGGTCTACAAAGGCTCGGTGCGCGTGGGCGGCGACAAGTTCGACGAAGCCATCATCAGCTACATCCGCCGCAACTACGGCATGCTGATTGGTGAACCCACGGCAGAGCTGATCAAAAAGCAAATTGGCTCTGCCTTCCCCGGCTCCGAAGTCAAGGAACTGGAAGTCAAGGGTCGCAACCTGTCCGAAGGCGTGCCCCGCAGCTTCACCATCAGCTCCAACGAAGTGCTGGAAGCCCTGACCGAGCCGCTGAACCAGATCGTGTCGGCTGTGAAGAACGCACTGGAGCAGACGCCCCCCGAGCTGGGCGCTGACATTGCCGAGCGCGGCATGATGCTGACTGGCGGCGGCGCGCTGCTGCGTGATCTGGACCGCCTGCTGGCTGAGGAAACCGGCCTGCCCGTGCTGGTCGCCGAAGAGCCGCTGACCTGCGTGGTGCGCGGTTGTGGCATGGCGCTGGACAGCTTGGATCGTCAAGGCAGCATCTTTACCAGCGACTGATGCGGTGCACAGCTTGCCGCCGGGTGCCTGATTGCACGCGGCAAGCTTTTGGATGGAATGGTTTCCCCATGTTCTCTGTGAAAGCTCGGATCTCTGACGGGCCGCGCGGCGTGGCCGTCGGTGCTGCAACGCACACGCACAGGTGCGCACCATGAGCTTGAGAACCTTAGAGCGCGACGCGCCCTCCTCGTTCAAACACAGTGTGTCTGCCGGCACCCGGGTGCTGGTGTTCAGTGCCGTGGCCCTGGTGCTGATGCTGGCTGATGCGCGTTTGAAGATTACCGAGCCCTTGCGCCAAGCCGTCTCAGCGGTGCTGTTCCCGCTGCAGTGGGCGGTGATGCAGCCGGTGGAGTGGCTCGCCAGCGGCCAGTCGTATTTTGAAGACCTGGCACAAGCGCAAAACGAAGCGGTAGCGTCTCGCCAGGCAATGACTGCCATGATGCTCAAAGCCCACGAGGCCGAGCGTTTGCACGAAGAAAACCAGCAACTGCGCGACTTGCTGCAGTTGCGCCCGCGCTTGACGGTGGATACGGTGGCGGCGGAGGTGATGTACGAAACCCCCGATAGCTACACCCGCCGCGTGGTGCTGGACAAAGGACAGGTTGCCGGGATTGAGGCGGGCAGCCCTGTGCTGGATGATTTGGGGGTGCTGGGCCAAGTGACCCGGGTGCAGCCATTTTCCAGCGAAGTGACCTTGCTGTCTGACCGCGACCAGGCCATCCCCGTGATGGTGGCGCGCACCGGCGTGCGCAGCGTGGCATATGGCGATGCCTCCAATTTGCGCACCGACAGCATGGAGCTACGCTTTTTGTCCAACGATGCCGACATTCTGGTGGGGGATGAGTTGGTCACCAGCGGTGTGGACGGGGTGTACCTTGCGGGGCTGCCGGTTGCACGGGTGGTGCAGGTGGAGCGCCGGGCACAGTCGCCTTTCATGCGGATTTACTGTGAACCGATTGCACGCCTGGATGGCGCCCGCCATGTGATGGTGCTGACGCCGCTGAACATGGTGAAGGCCCAGCATTCGCCCGATGCGGCGCCCATTGCGCCTTCTGAGGCCGAAACCAAGCAGCAGCGCGAAGACAAGTCCGCCCAGCGCCGTGCCTTGGGCAAGGCCAATTTGCCTGGTGCAGGAGGTCAACGATGATCATGCCGCGTGGTCAGCAACTGCTGATGCCGGTGCGCCCGGCTTTTATTGCCTTCAGCGTGGCGCTGGTGTTTTTGCTCAGCCTGCTGCCGTTAGGGGGCTTTGTGTGGATGCCCGATTTGCTGATGCTGGTGCTGATGTTCTGGGCCATGCACCATCCCCATCGCATGCCGATGAGTGTGGCGTTTTTGCTGGGGCTGGGGGTGGATGTGCAGCAGACTGCTCTGTTGGGTCAGCATGCGCTCACTTATGTGTTGGTGGTTTATTTCTCGCAACGCTTTAGCCGCCGCATGATGTGGTTTTCACCGCTGACGCAGGCGCTGCAGCTGCTGCCCGTGTTTGCTGCGGCCCATGTGCTGCAAATGCTCATTCGCATGCTGGCCGGCGGTATGTTCCCCGGATTCAGCATTGCGCTGGCTCCAGTGCTGGAGATGGTGCTGTGGCCCCTCGTGAGTGCGATCTTGCTGGCGCCCCAGCGCCGTGCGCCCGATGCTGACAGCAACCGTCCTTTGTAAGGCGGGCGCGATGCGTTGTCAGCGGTGTGCCCCTGATTGGAAGGAGCTGGCATGAGCGGCTTCGAAGTCCGTAACAGCGAAGCGGAGCTTTACAAATTTCGTGTGCGCATTGCCGTGGTGGCCTTGGTGGTGCTGCTCATGTTTGTCGTGCTGCTCTACCGCTTGTTTGTGCTGCAAGTGGTACGCCACGACAGTTTTGCCGAGCGCGCCGAGAGCAATCGCACGGCGGTGGTGCCCATCGTGCCCAATCGGGGGCAGATTCTGGATCGCAACGGCATTGTGCTGGCCACCAACTACTCCGCCTACACGCTGGAGATTACGCGCTCCAAGGTGCAGGATCTGGAAGCCACCATCGAGGAGCTGTCGCAACTGGTCGAAATCACCCCTCGCGACCGCCGCAAGTTCAAGCGGCTGATGGACGACTCCAAGCGCTTTGAATCGATTCCTTTGCGCAGCCGCTTGAGCGATGAGGAAGTGGCGCGCTTTACCGCGCAGCGCTGGCGCTTTCCTGGGGTGGATATCAAGGCCCGCTTTTTCCGCAATTACCCGCTGGAAGATGTGGCGGGTCATGTGGTGGGCTATATCGGCCGCATCAACCAGCGCGAACAAGAGGCGCTGGAAGACAGCGATGACTATGCCAACTACCGGGGCACCGAGGTGATTGGCAAGTTGGGCATTGAGCAAAGCTACGAAAAACAGCTGCACGGCACCACGGGCTGGGAGCAGCTGGAAACCACGGCCGGTGGCTATGCGGTGCGCCGCCTCAACAGCCGCCCCGCCACGCCCGGGGACACCGTGGTGCTGAGCCTGGATGTGGGGCTGCAAAAGCTGGTGGAAGACCTGTACGGCGAGCGCCGCGGCGCGCTGGTGGCCATGGACCCGCGCAACGGCGAAGTGCTGGCCATGGTGAGCAAGCCCGGCTATGACCTGAATTTGTTTGTCGACGGCATTGACCAAGAAAACTGGGATTTTCTCAACAACTCCATCGACCGCCCCTTGCTCAACCGTGCGCTGCGCGGCACCTACCCACCGGGCTCTACCTACAAGCCTTTCATGGCGATTGCGGGGCTGGAGTCGGGCAAGCGCAAGATTGAAACCACCATCCAGGACAGCGGCAGCTGGACGTTTGGAGGCCATACCTTCCGCTCGGGCCACCCCAACGGCCCGACCAATCTGCGCCGCTCCATCATCAAGTCGTCCAATGTGTATTACTACATGCTGGCCAATGACATGGGGGTGGACACCATCCACGAGTATCTGTCGCCCATGGGCTTTGGCCGCCAGACCGGGATTGATTTGGTGGGCGAGGGCCGCGGCGTGCTGCCCAGCACCGAGTGGAAGCGCAACACCTACAAACGGCCTGAGCAAAAGAAGTGGTATGCGGGCGAAACCATCTCGCTGGGCATTGGCCAGGGCTACAACCACTTCACCATGGTGCAGCTGGCGTATGCCACGTCCATGCTGGCCAACCACGGCATTCAGCATACCCCGCATCTGGGCAAGGGCACGGTCGATGCCGTAAGCCGCCAGTTCAAGCCGCTGTACCGCGAAGAAGGCACCTCCATGGGCTACAAGCCTGAGCACGTGGAAGCCGTGCGCAGCGCGCTGGCGGCGGTCACGGTGGAGGGCACGTCGCGCTTTGTGTTCGGTGGTGCACCCTACACCTCGGCGGGTAAAACCGGCACGGCCCAGGCGGTCACGGTCGGCCAGAAAGAAAAGTACAACGCCGCCAAGCTGGCCGAACACCAGCGCGATCACTCGCTGTACATCGCCTATGCCCCGGCCGAAAACCCCAAGATTGCCGTCGCACTGATTGTGGAAAACGCCGGTTTTGGCGCTGCCGCTGCGGCCCCCATCGCGCGCCGGGTGTTTGATTACTGGCTGCTGGATCAGTACCCCAGCGAAGAAGATATGGCGGCAGTGCGCAAGGGGCAGGTGGGGCGCCCTATCGGTACGCCACGCAGCGGCCAAGCCATGATGGCCCGGTACGAGCGCATGGCCCTGCCCGGTGTGGGCGCTGCCCGCGTGCTGGAGAACCTCAGCGGTGGCGATGTGGCCGCGCCGCGGGTGTCGGAGCTGGCCGCTCCTGCGGGGGCCGAGCCGGAAGTTGAGGATTAAGGCGCTGCGCGGGCGGTGGCGCTCTCAGCGCTGCTAAGTGCTGGGCGCGTTCACCCGGGCTGGCCCGCCGCGCTGGCGCGCAGGGCGAGGTGGCGGCGGCGCGTACTGGCTGAAAATCAGGGCTGTCACCATCAACGCGGCACCGCACAGGGCGACCAGGCCCATGCGTTCACCAATCAGCCACCACGCGGTGAGGGCAGCAAAGACCGGCTCCAGCCCAAACACAATCGCGCTGCGCATGGCGTCCACATGTTGTTGGCCCCACGCCTGCAAGACGACGACCAGGGCGCTGGCCATCAAACCCAGATACACGATCGCCACCCAGCCGCTGCCAGGCAGCGCGGTGGCCTGGGCATACAGCTGCGCCATGCCTTGCGGCTGCACCAGCAGCATCAGCGTGGTGCAGGCCCACATCGACCCGGCCAGCGCAGCGGCCATGCGCGGCGCCCGCAAGGGTGCGGCCTGGTTGCGCAGTGCGGCTGCTTCCATGGCCAAAATGTAGAGGGCGTAGACCACGGCGCTGCACAGCGTCAGCGTGTCGCCCCAGTTCCACGGCGCGTCTTCAAAAAACATCAGGCACATGCCGGTCACGGCCAGTGCGCAGGCTGCCCAGATGTGCCAGCCCGTGCGGCGGCGCAGCAGCAGCCAGGCCAGCAGCGGCACGATCAGCACATTCAGCCCCGTCACAAACGCGTTGCGGTTGCTGGTGGTGTGCTGCAGACCTTCAATTTGCAGCCAGAAAGCGACAAAGTTCAACACGCCCAGGCCCAGCCCCCAGCGCAGCTCTGCGCGGCGCAGGCCCCGCCACAGCGGCAGCAGCACCACGGCCGCCATGCCAAAGCGCAGCCAGATGATCTGCAACGCGCTCAGGTCGGCGGTGAGCTGCTTCATCGCAGGAAAGGTGGTGCCCCAGACCACGGTGACGGTGAGCAGGGCGGCAAGGCCCCAACGTTCGGTACGCATGTGCCAATAACAGACGTAAAAAAGGGAGCTGCCAGCGCTGGTGTTTTCTGTGTTTGAGCATTCAAAAATGCTCAAACCCTTGAAACACGGGCGCTGATAGCTCCTTAGTTTGATAAGCCGCAGGGCGGCGTGAAAACAGCGCCTAGTGTGCCACGCGACCAATGAAGGCGGCGATGCGCTCGTTGGCAGGGCGCGCAAAGAATTCGGCCGGTGGCGCTTCGTGGGCGATGCAGCCTTGGTCAAAGAACATCACGCGGTCGGCCACTTCGCGGGCAAAGCCCATCTCGTGGGTGACCACGATCATGGTCATACCGCTCTTGGCCAGCCCGCGCATGACTTCCAGCACTTCCTGCACCATCTCGGGGTCGAGCGCGCTGGTGGGTTCATCAAACAGCATCACCTGCGGCTCCATCGCCAGCGCGCGGGCAATCGCCACGCGCTGCTGCTGGCCGCCGGACAGCTGCCACGGGTATTTGTGCGCATGGTCTTGCATGCCTACGCGTTCGAGCAGCTGCAGCGCTTTGGCATTGGCCGTGGCGCGCGGGGTTTTGTGAATGCGGCGCGGCGCCAGGGTAATGTTGTCCAGCACCGTCATGTGACCAAACAGGTTGAACTGCTGGAACACCATGCCCACTTCGCAGCGCTGCTTTTGCAGCGTGGCTTCGTGGTCGGTGACGGGCACGCCATCGATGGTGATGGTGCCGCCGTCGTGCGGCTCCAAGCGGTTCAGCGCGCGCAGCAGCGTGGATTTGCCCGAGCCGGAAGCGCCGATGATGACTGTCACTTCGCCTTTGCTGAACGACGTGGAGACGCCCTGGAGCACTTGGTGGCTGCCAAAGCTTTTGGTGACCTGGTCGCAGACGATGTAAGGAATGCGGGTATTGCTGGTGGCGTTCATTTTTGGCGGCCCTCCACGTCAAAGCGGTACTCGATGGCGGCGGTGACCTGGGTGACCAGCGTGGTCAGCACCAAGTAGGTGATGCCCACGGTGACCAGGGTTTCGACCGGCTGGAAGGTGGCTGACTGGATGCGGTTGCCCACGTTGGTCAGCTCCACCACGCCAATCGCGTAGGCCAGCGAGGAGTCCTTGAGCAGGGCCACAAAATTGCTCACCAGGGGGGGCAGCGAAATCTTGAACGCCTGGGGGAACACCACGTCCAGAAACACGCGGCTTTTGGGCAGGCCCAGGGCGCGGGCCGCCTCGGCCTGGCCACGGGGCACGGCGTTCAGGCCCGCGCGCACGGCTTCGGCGTTGTAGGCGCCCACGTTGAGCGACAAGGCCACGCAGGCTGCGGCAAAGTCCGGCAGGCTCAGCCACGGCACCAGCACGGGCAGGGCAAAGTACATGAACAGAATCTGCACCAGCAGCGGCGTGCCGCGAATGATCCAGATGTAGGCGCCAGAGACGCTGCGCAAAAACGCATTGCCCGAGGTGCGTGCCAGCGCGGCGAACACACCCAGCAGCAGGCCGACAGCGCCGCTGATGAGGGTCAGGTACAGCGTGGTGCGCGCGCCTTCGGCAAATTCGGCCGCGTGGTCCCCGATTGGTTCGGGCATCAGGCTGAGCAAGTCACTCAGCAAGGACACAACCATCACCATCAGCAGCAAGGCGGTGATGAGGGTGGCATTGCTGCGCTGTGGACGGCTCCAGTGGGAGGGCCAAAGGGCGGTAAGCATAAGAAAAACGGGGTTGGTGAAACAAAAAACGCCCTGCCATGGGTGGCAGGGCGTTGGCAGGGGCGCGGCGGCGCCATGCTGGCGCGCCTGCCCACTGCCACTTCGCAGGTTTAGTCAGGGCAACGAATGTCTTCCTGGAACCACTTTTGCGAAATCTTGGCGTAGCTGCCGTCCTTCAAGGACTCGGCAAACGCCTTGTTCCACGCGTCCGCCAGCGGCTTGTTGTCTTTGGCGACGGCCGCGGCAATCTTTTCCACAAACAGCAACTCGCCCTGGTGGAACTTGATCTTGGGGTTTTTTTGCAGCATTTCCTTGGCCAGGAAACGCTCGGTCACCCACGCATCGGCGCGCTTGGTCATCAGCGCGTTCATCGCCGCTTCGTTGGTGGGGAAGTTCACCACGCGCTTCACACCGGGCACGTTCTTTTGCACGTAATCCAGATAGGTGGTGCCAGTCTGGGCCGATACGGTCTTGCCGCTCAGGTCCTTGGCACCTTGGATGGCGGCGTCGGTAGAGATCACCTGCGCGCCCGAGCAGTAGTGGGGCAGCGTGAAGGTGACGGCTTTTTCACGCTCTGGCGTGATGCCGTGCGAGGAGATGACCAGATCCCAGCGGTCTTGCTTGAGGCCGGTGAGCAGCGCGTCGAAAGAAATGGTCTTCCACTCCAGCTTCAGGCCCATCTTCTGGGTCATCAGCTCGGTCAAGTCCACTTCAAAGCCGGTCAGCTTCTTGCCTTCAAAGTAGGCAAAAGGGGCGTAATAGCCCTCGGTAGCCACACGGAGGGTGCCGTCCTTTTGGATGGCGTCCAAGCTACGGGCGTGGGCACCAGTAGCAGCCAATACTGCCAATGCGGCAGCGGCGATCACGGAAATGCGTTTCATGAGAAGTTCCTGGAGACAGTCGCAGGGTCCGGCCCCCGGCTCCAAGGGTTTGGAGCCTCCGCACGCACCACGCGGCGCGGAAACATAGGGGCCACAGCAGGGCACAAGGTGCTCGCTGTGCCACCCGACCAACGGTGCTGAATGCACCGAAACGGGGCGGCCTGAGGGCGAAAGCAGCGCGTGATTATAGAAGTCAGCCTTCGTTGATGCAGAAGGGCGCTGGAGCAGCCCCGATGGCTTTATGCCCAGTCGCGCCGTGCAGTGGGCTAAGCGCCAAAGGCATCCCAGCCGGTTTTGAGAATCAGCAGGCCCACCACCACGATGAAAATCACGCGCACAAAGCCCGCGCCGTGGCGCAGGGCCATCCAGGTGCCCAGCACACTGCCCAGCACGTTGGCCACCGCCAGCGGTACGGCAAAGTGCCACCAGACATGGCCTTTGAGCGCAAACAGGGCAATCGCGGCGATGTTGGTGGTGACGTTCATCAGCTTGGCGTTGATGGAGGCATTCAAAAAGTCATAGCCCAGCAGACGCACCAGCAAAAACACAAAAAAACTGCCCGTGCCGGGGCCAAAAAAGCCGTCATAAAACCCAATCACCAGACCAATGCCTGCGGTGAGGTACTGCGTGGCGCGCACGCTGTGGCGCGGGGTGTGGTCGCGGCCCAGCTCTTTTTTGGCCAGTGTGTAGAGCAGCACGCCCAGCAAGATAAAGGGCAGCAGCTTGCGCAAAAAGTCGGGGTTGACCAGCGTCACCGCCCATGCGCCAACAAAAGCGCCCACCCCTGCTGCCACGATGCCCGGCGTGATCGTGGCCCAGGTGATGGAGATGCGGCGGCTGTATTGCCAGGTGGACATGGCCGTGCCCCAGACGGCTGCGCTTTTGTTGGTGCCAAACAAGGTGGCGGGCGCGGCGTGGGGGAAAGCGGCAAACATGGCGGGCACCAGAATCAGCCCGCCACCGCCCACGATGGCATCCACAAAACCTGCGAGGGCCGAAGCCAGAGAAACAAAGATCCATTCCATGATGGGCTGCATTGTGCGCTGGCTGGTTGCCCCAAGCTGTCACTTGCCCAAACAAAAAGCGCCGGGGGTGCCGGCGCTTTGGAAAGGCATCTCATTGGTGGATGCTTTATAGATATTGGTCTGGTTGTGGATCGAGTTGTCTCCTCGGGCCCTCCGTGCTGCCACACCTTGGTGCGCGCTAGAGTGGGGTCAATGTAAGCCTTGCTTCGGGATGGTGCATCGGGGATTTCCCGCAAGGAGCGGGCGCGGTGTCTGACAAGCATCTGTTGAGATTGCTTTACGTGGTGGCATGCACGCCTGCATTGCGCAGGCACGGCTTGTGCTTGGTGGCCTGCACCAAAAATCCACGGGAGAGGTCGACATGCAGATGCGCAGCAAACTGTGTAGGCGGTGGGGGTGGGGCGTATGGCTGGCTTTGCCGCAGGCGGTACAGGCGCAGCAACTGGTGGGGTTGGCGCAGATGCACGCTGCCGACACTGCATGGGTGCTGGTGTCTGCCACGCTGGTGCTGCTGATGACTTTGCCCGGTGTGGCGCTGTTTTATGCGGGTATGGTGCGGCGCAAGAATGTGCTGAACACGCTGGCGGCGGTGCTGGGCACCGCCTGTGTGGTCAGTGTGGTGTGGTTTGCGGTGGGCTATTCGCTGGCGCTGACGCCCGGCACGCGCTGGCTGGGTGGGCTGGATCGCTGGTGGTTTACTGGGCTGGACTACCAGCTGGTGGCGCAGCAGGTGGCCGTCAGCCCCATGGCGCCGCACATTCCCGAGGCGGCCTATGCCTTGTTTCAGCTCACGTTTGCCATCATCACGGCCGCTTTGATCGTGGGCGCCTTGGTCGAGCGCATGCGCTTTGGTGCGCTGATGCTGTTCATGGCGCTGTGGAGCCTGCTGGTGTATGTGCCCGTGGCGCACTGGGTGTGGGAGCCCGGGGGCTGGCTGGCCCGCATGGGTGCGCTGGATTTTGCGGGGGGCACGGTGGTGCACGTGAATGCGGGTGCGGCGGGGCTGGCGTGCGCCTGCTATTTGGGCAAGCGCGACGGCTATGGCAAAGAAGCCTTTCAGCCCTACAACCTGGGCTGGACCATGCTGGGCGCGTGCTTGCTGTGGGTGGGCTGGTTTGGTTTTAACGGGGGCTCTGCCTTGGCCGCCGATGGGCGTGCTGCATTGGCCATGGTGGTCACCCATTTGGCAGCGGCGGGGGGCGCCTTGGGCTGGGCGGCGGGCGAGTGGTTGCTGCACCGCCGTGCATCGCTGCTGGGGCTGTGCTCTGGCCTGGTTGCGGGGCTGGTGGCCGTCACGCCGGCGGCAGGCTATGTGGGCATGGGGGCGGGCCTGGGCATTGGGGCGGTGGCCGGTCTGGTTTGCTACTGGGGCGCCACGGGGTTCAAGCGCTGGCTGGGGGCCGATGATGCGCTGGACGTGTTTGGCGTGCACGGGCTGGGGGGCATGGTGGGCGCCATCCTGACCGGGGTGCTGGCCAGTAGCACCATTGCTGGCGTGCAAGGCAATGTGCTGGCGCAAGCCGTGGCGGTGGTGGCCGTGGCAGCCTTTAGTTTTGCGGCCACCTGCGTGCTGATGTGGGTGACGGATCGATTCCTGCCGGTGCGCGTGGAGCTGCCAGACGAGCAGCAGGGGCTGGACATCAGCCAGCACCGCGAACACCTTGGCCAGTGATGGCCCGTGCATGACCGAGCAAGGAGTTAAGCGATGAGCAGCAATGAACGCATGGCCGTGGCGGCGCATTTGCATGTGGCCCTGCGCCGCAAAGCGGGGCGGGTGACCGATACCGACTGGATGGCGGTCAACGATGCTTATGCCCGGGAAGTGGTGCGTGTGGCGCGGGTCTATGCCCACGAAGAGGGGGATGCCGCACTGGCAGCGCTGGCGGCAAAGCTGGAAGCCCACATCGGCGCACCCGCTGCGCAAGGGCCGCAGGCAATGCCCACGCAGGAACGCCTGCCCCCGCCGCGTGGGCTGCAGGCCGTGGCGCCGCCGTCTGCGCCGGAGCTAACTTCGGAGGCTGCGGGGCGCTACATCGGAAGGCTGCGCTAAGCCCAAGGCCGTGTTGGCAGCACCTGGACTGGCTGGCGTTGTGCAGGCGATGGGCCCTGCGGCATGGGCCGTGTCGCGCAGGGGCGCCGTTGTGCCCCGCTGGCCTGGCACGCAGCCAAGCAGCGGAAGGCTTGGGGTAATTAATAAATAAAAAGAGAGCTGCTAGCGCTTGTTATTGCTGATTTTTGAATATTTTTCACATCAAAACCAAGCAAACACGTACGCTGGCAGCTCTCTTTTTTGTTTAGAGCGTGAGCGAAGCCGCCTCAGCGTCCGGCTGTGGTACAGGCTGCGCGCGGGCGGGTACTGCGGCGTTGAGGCCGTGGCGCGCTTTGTGGTCGGCGCGGATCCATTGCGCGGCTTTTTCGGCCAGCATCAGCGTGGGGCTGTTGGTGTTGCCACTGGTGATGGTGGGCATGGCCCCGGCATCCACCACGCGCAGCGCTTGTATGCCGCGCACGCGCAGGTGGCTGTCCAGCACGGCCATGGGGTCGGTGTTGCGCCCCATTTTGGTGGTGCCTACGGGGTGGAAGATGGTGGTGGCAATGTCGCCAGCCAGACGGATCAGCTCTTCATCGGTTTGGTATTGCACCCCGGGCTTGAATTCCTGCGGCTGGTAGCGCGCCAGCGCAGATTGGCTGACGATGCGGCGCGTGACGCGCAGGCTCTCGGCCGCCACGCGCTGGTCTTCGGCGGTGCTCAGGTAATTGGGCGCAATGCTGGGCGCATCTTCAAAGTTGGGGCTGCGGATTTGCACCGTGCCGCGGCTGGTGGGGTTGAGGTTGCAGACGCTGGCGGTGAACGCCGGGAAGCCGTGCAGCGGCTCGCCAAATGCGTCCAGCGACAGCGGCTGCACGTGGTATTGCAAGTTGGGGTGTTCCAGCTCCGGGCGGCTGCGGGTGAACGCCCCCAGTTGCGAGGGCGCCATGCTCATGGGCCCGGTGCGGTGCAGCAGGTATTCCCAGCCAATGCGCAGCTTGCCCCAGCGGGTGGCCGCCAAAGTGTTGAGGGTGGTGGCATCGCTGACTTTGTAGACCGAGCGAATTTGCAGATGGTCTTGCAAGTTGGCGCCAACGCCCGGCAGGTCGTGCACCACCGGAATGCCCTTGGCGTGCAGCAAATCGGCCGGGCCAATGCCCGACAGCTGCAGCAATTGGGGGGAGTTGATGGCGCCCGCGCATACGATCACCTCTTCGGTGGCGGTGACGTGCTCCATGCCGTCACCCGTCCACACATTCACGCCGGTGCAGCGCACCGAGCCATCGGCCTGCTTTTCGGTGATCAGGCGCATGGCCTGGGCCGAGGTCCACATCTCAAAATTGGGGCGGCCATAGCACTTGGGGCGCAAAAAGGCTTTGGCGGTGTTCCAGCGCAGGCCGTCTTTTTGGTTGACCTCAAAGTAGCCCACGCCTTCGTTGCTGCCGGTGTTGAAGTCGGGGGTGGCGGGAATGCCCGCTTGCTGCGCGGCTTGCGCAAACGCATCCAAGATGTCCCAGCGCAGGCGCTGCTTTTCAACGCGCCATTCGCCCTTGCTGCCGTGCAGCGCGGCAAAGCTGGCGTCGTGGGGCTGGCCTTCATCCAGTCGCCAGTGGCTTTCATGCCGCTTGAACGCGGGCAGTACGTTGTCCCAGGTCCAGGTGTCATCGCCGGTCAACTGGGCCCACTGGTTGTAGTCACGTGCCTGGCCGCGCATGTAAATCATGCCGTTGATGCTGGAGCAGCCACCCAGCGTCTTGCCGCGCGGGTAGCGCAGGCTGCGGCCGTTGAGGCCAGCGTCGGGTTCTGTCTGGTAGAGCCAGTCGGTGCGGGGGTTGCCAATGCAGTGCAGATACCCCACCGGAATGTGGATCCAGTGGTAGTCGTCTTTGCGCCCTGCTTCCAGCAGCAGCACGCGCACATTGCGGTCTGCGCTCAGGCGGTTGCAGAGCAAAGCACCTGCGGTTCCGCCCCCAATAATGATGTAGTCGAATGTGGTTTCGCTCATGGTGTGCGCTTGTCAACAAGCCTCCGGGGTGGGGCCGCAGCAAGCATTTTGGAGGGCTGGTGCCGCCTGTCGATAGGGAAAGCGTGTAGTCCATGGCTTACTTTGTCACGGGGTGTGCAGCCCTGGCTGACAGGCGTGCTGGCGCTGAACCTTCGGCGTCGGCGCAGAAAGCTTGTAAGCTTGGGGCAACTTGGCTCTCTCCCGCACTATGAAAGACAGCACCCCCCGCCTTCACCCCACCTCGACCCCAGAGGGTGCGTGGGTGCAGTTGCAGGGGCGCTGGGGTGCTGCGGAATTGGGACAGCGTGCGAACTGGGAGGCGGTGCAAAAAGCCTTGCGCAGGCATCCTGCGGGAGCCGATCAAGGCTGGGATTTAGCACAGCTGGAATGGCTGGACCACATTGGCGCACAGTTGCTGTGGAACCACTGGCAGCAGGCATGGCCCGCCAGGCTCCAAGCCAGCGACGCGCAAAAAGCCATGCTGGCGCGCATTGCGGCATTCCAGCAGGCCCCCGTGCCCGAGGCCCCGGCACTGGGCTGGATGGGGCACATCAACCAACTGGGGTTGCTGGTGTTGCGGGCGCTGGGTCATTTCCAGCACTTGGTGCAGCTGATTGGCCAGCTGGCCCTGGATTTGGGGTATTTGCTGCGCAACCCGCGCAAAGGCCCGTGGCGGGATTTTTCCGGGCACCTCTACAGCATGGGTGCGACCGCGCTGCCGATTACAGCGTTGGTGGGTTTTCTGATTGGGGTGGTGCTGGCCTACTTGATGGCACTGCAGCTGCGGCAGTTTGGCGCAGAAGCCTTTATTGTGGACATTCTGGGCATCTCGCTGATCCGGGAGTTGGGGCCCTTGTTGGCTGCCATTTTGGTGGCCGGGCGTTCCGGTTCTGCCATCACGGCGCAGATTGGCGTGATGCGTGTGACCGAAGAGCTGGACGCCATGCAAGTCATGGGCATTCGCCACGGCTTCAGGCTGGTCATGCCCCGTGCCATGGCGTTGGCCGTGGCCATGCCCTTGATCAGCTTGTGGACCACGCTGGCCGCGCTGGGCGGCGGCATGCTGGCAGCGGATGCGACCATGGGTATTTCTGCCGCGTATTTCTGGGAGGCCTTGCCCAATGCCGTGCAAATTGGCAATTTGGTGTTGGCGGTGGCCAAGTCGGTGGTGTTTGGCGTGTTCATCGCCTTGATCGGCTGCCACTGGGGCCTGCGCGTGAAACCGAATACCCAAAGCTTGGGGCAAGGCACGACGGCATCGGTGGTGTCCTCCATCACCATGGTGATTTTGGTGGATGCGATGTTTGCGATCGCCTTCAAGGATGTGGGGTTCTGAGCCATGGAGCGCACACACAACACCGAATCGGTCGTCGTGGTCGACAAGCTGTGGAGCATCTTTGGCGAGGGCGACAAAGCTTTTGCGGTGCACCAAGACCTGGATTTGACGGTGTACCGGGGCGAAATGCTGTCTATTGTGGGCGGCTCTGGCACAGGGAAAACAGTGCTGCTGCGCCAGATTCTGGGCTTGCTGCACCCGGGCAAAGGCACGGTGACCACCTTGGGCCGGCCGGCGGCAGAGCTGTGCCAAGAAGGTGCGGCGGCGCGGGTGGGCATGCTGTTTCAGCACGGCGCGCTGTATTCCGCCTTCAATGTGCTGGAAAACATTGGCTTTGCGCTGCGCGAGCAGGGCACCCTGCCGGACGCGATGGTGGATGCGGCTGCCATGATCAAGCTGCAGATGGTGGGCCTCAAGCCGGAGCATGCCATGCGCATGCCTGCAGATTTGTCGGGCGGTATGGTCAAGCGTGTGGCGCTGGCGCGGGCGCTCATCATGGATCCGCCGCTGCTGCTGCTGGATGAACCCACGGCGGGGCTGGACCCCACCAGTTCGGATGAGTTTTGCGCACTGCTGCGTGACTTGCATGCCGAGCTGGGGTTGACCGTGATCATGGTGACGCATGACCTGGACACCTTGTTTGCCTTGTCCAGCCGCGTCGCGGTGCTGGCCGAAAAACGCGTGCTGGTGACGGGCACGCCGCGGGAGGTGGCGCAGTTTCAGCACCCCTTTATTGAAACTTTCTTTCAGGGCGAACGCGGTCGCAGAGCGATGGCACCTGCCCCGGTGGGAGAGCATTAAGCATGGAAAACAAATCACACGCCATGGCGGCAGGCACCTTTGTGCTGGCGCTGGCCGTATTGCTGGCGGGCGTTGCCCTGTGGCTGACGCGCGATCGCCATGAGTACCAGCTCTATGAGCTGTCAACATCGGACACCATCAGCGGTCTGCAAAACCAGGCCACGGTGCGCTACAAAGGCGTGGCTGTGGGCAAGGTGACCGACATTACCTTTGACGATGTGCAAAAAGGCAATGTGCTGATCCGAATTGCGGTGGATAGCAAAGCACCCGTGTCCACCACAGGCACATACGCCATGCTGGGCTACCAGGGGGTGACGGGGATTGCGCACATCCAGCTTGATGATGTGACCGAGCCGATGGCGGAGCTGCCCCACGGTGCCAGCGACTTGCCGCGTTTGCCCATGAAATCCTCACCCTTGAGTGTGCTGGCCGACCAAGGCATGACCATTTTGAGCAAGGTGGATGAAGCCACCAAACGCATCAATCAACTGCTGGGCGATGAGAACCAGGAGCGCTTCAGCAGTTTGCTGGGTAACTTGTCAGATGCTGCAGGCAATGTGAGCGCAGTCACGCGGGCCATGAACACCACCTTGCGCGAGCAGGTGGTGCCTGCGGTGCAAGAGTTCCCGGGCTTGACTCAGGATGCGCGCAAAGCCATGCAAGCCATGGAGCGCGCAGGCAATGAAGCCGGGGCGCTGGCCCAGGATGTGCGCACCATGGCCGTGGCCATCCAAGGCCCCGGCGGCGCGCTGGAACAAATCACGGCCAGCACCCAGGGCATGGCGCGTGCGGTCGATCGGTTGGATCGCGCCACGCTGCCGGGCATCAGCCAGGCAGCCAGCGACGTGTCATCTGCCGCACGCCGCATGGGCAGTGCGGCTGCGGGGATTGGCGACAACCCGCAGTCTTTGCTCTATGGCGTCAGCGGCAAGCCCGGCCCGGGTGAGCCCGGCTTTGTGGCACCCCAACCAGCACCATGAGGTCACGCGCGATGCACATGCACTTCTACAAAAAATCGTGGTGGGCGGCTGGTGCCGTCGCACTGTTCTTGGCGGGCTGCAGCAATTTGCCCAGCCCCCCGCAGGCGCTGGTGCGCTATGACCTCGGCGCAGCCCCGGCGCTGCTGGCCGCCAGCGCGCCGCTGCAACCGATTGCGCTGGCGCAGATACAGGCGCCGCTGCAAGTTGAAGGCAGCACGGGGCTGCGCTACCGGCTGGCCTACGCCGATGCGCAGGAGCTGCGCACCTATGCCCAGGCCCGCTGGAGCCTGCAACCTGCGCAAATGGTGCAACAGCGGTTGCGTGAGCATTTGAGCCAAGGTGGGCGCGTGGTGTTGTCGGCGCAGCCCGGCGAATTGCCGCCGCTGGTGCAGGGGCGGTCCGTGCCGGTGCTGAGCCTGTCGCTGGAAGAATTCAGCCAGGTGTTTAGCAGCACCCGGGACAGCGTGGGCTGGGTGCGCATTCGCGCCACCTTAGTCGATCCCGCGCCACGCGGTGATGTCTTGCTGGCGCAGCAGGTGTTTGAGGTGCGCCAACCCGCTGGCGCAGCCAATGCCGCAGGGGGCGCCCAAGCCTTGTCGCAGGCCGTGGATGCCGTGGGGGTGCAGCTGCAACAATGGTTGCAGCAAGCCGTGCCCGCCAAACCTTAGCGAATACGCCGCATGCGCGCTTTGCAGCCCCGCTTGTCGGGGCTTTTTTGCGTTGGGCAAAACACTGGTGTAAGGCAATGCCTTGTGCTGGGCGGACTTTGATGTGACGCAAATCCTTAAGAACTGTCAACCCTAAGCTGACGCCCATTGAAACAACCCATATAACAAAGGAGTTGCACTATGGCAACACTTGAGTGGAGCGCAGACCTGGTGCTGAACGTTCCAGCCATGGATGAAACGCACAAAGAATTTGTCGAGCTGTTGGCCGCCGTGGAAAGCGCAGACAACGAGCAGCTGGGCAGCTTGTGGCAAGCGCTGATTACGCACACCGAGGCGCACTTTGGTCAGGAAGACCGCTGGATGGTGGCCACGGGCTTTTCCGTCGGCAACTGCCACGCAACGCAGCACAAGGTGGTGCTGGAAATCATGCATGAAGGCGGCAAACGCTATGCCGAAGGCGATGCCTCCATGATTCGCGGCATGACGCCGGAGCTGGCCTCCTGGTTCAGCTACCACGCGCAGACCATGGATGCGGCGCTGGCACAGCACATGGACAGCGTGGGGTTTGACCCCGTCTCTGGTGTCGTCAGCAACGCAGAGGCGTTGCCGCCAGCGCTGATCAGCGGCTGCGGTGGTGCATGTTCCACCCCCCAGGACCACGATCAGCACGCCGAGCAAGCGGGCAAAGTGGCGCAGGCAGCGCTGTAAACTGGCCCACTGCCAACCTCGCGTTGCTTGCTTTCAAGCATCCAGACCGCAGCGGCAACTGCAGTCTGGTGGAGCAGCGGCGCTGTACAGCGGCTTTACCCGGCCAGAACGGGGAAAATTTTCATCAGCCCGCCCGCCATCACTTCTACCGCCAGGGCGGCCAAAATCAGGCCCATTAACCGTGTCATCACGTTGATGCCGGTTTTGCCCAGTACGCGGGCAATCGGCTCGGCCATGGAAAAGCTGGCCCACACGGCTGCTGCCACCACCACCCCATAACCCACCAGCGCCAAATGCTGCCAGAAGGTGGCGGCTTGATCGGCATAAATCACCACCGTAGACATGGCCGCAGGCCCGGTCAGCAGCGGGATGGTGAGCGGTACCACGGCAATGCTGTTGCCCATGGCGGCCTTTTCGGCACCAGCTTCCAGGGTGTCTTCAGGGCGGCGGTCTTCGGCTGGGCGCGCGTTGAGCATGTTCATCGCGCTGATGAGCAGCAGCAGGCCGCCGCCGACCTGAAAGCTTTGCAAAGAGATGTTGAAAAAGTCCAGCACCTGCAATCCGATGAGCGCGCACGCTGCAATCACCACAAAAGCGCTGAAGGCGGCGGTGCGAATGGTTTGTGCGCGCTGGGCGGCATCAAAACCCTCGGTGTAGTGGATAAAAAACGGCACGATGGCCAGCGGATTGACGATGGCGACCAAGGTGATGAGCGGTTTCAAATCCATGGGGAGTCTAGGCCTGCGAAAAATAAGGGCGAACGTGGAACGCAGAATGCTTAAAGTCGCCTGCGCAATGGACGAAGTCTATAGAGCCTTGAAGACGGCGGGGCAGCGCCGCACCACAATCAGGAGAAGCAAGCATGGGTCAGTTTGTACAGCTAACGGCAGCAGATGGCACGGAAATTCCCGCATGGGTGGCGCAGCCCGACGGGCCGGTGCGGGGCGCGCTGGTCGTGGCGCAGGAGATTTTTGGAGTGAATGCCCATATCCGCAATGTGACCGATCGCATGGCGGCCCGTGGTTTTTTGGCGATTGCTCCGGCGCTGTTCACGCGGCTGGAGGCAGATGTGCAACTGGGCTATGACGCCGAGAGCATGGCCCGCGGCAAGGCCTTGAAAGCCGCTGCAGAGGCCTTGCCTGATGAAGGCGTACTGCAAGACGTGCGCGCGGCCGCGCAGTGGGCGCAGCAACGTGTGGGCGGCCAGAAGGTGGGCATGGTGGGCTTTTGCTGGGGCGGGTTGCTGACGTGGCGGGCCGCCAATCTGGTGGACGAGCTGGGCGCGGCGGTGTGTTACTACGGCGGCGGCATGACGGTGGAGCCGGAGGTGCTGCGCACGCCCTTGGTGCCGGTGCTGGCGCATTTTGGTGCGC
The DNA here is from genome assembly GCF_002501455.1 of Comamonas sp. UBA7840. NCBI lineage: Bacteria > Pseudomonadati > Pseudomonadota > Betaproteobacteria > Burkholderiales > Comamonadaceae > Comamonas > Comamonas sp. UBA7840. The sequence continues at coordinate 28,342 of NZ_DLTI01000036.1, forward strand.
GCGATGCGCACATCTCCATCGAGAGCGTGATGGCCTTCAGCGCCCTGCACCCCGAGGTGCAGGTGCATGTCTATGAAGCCGACCACGGCTTTAACTGTGACCAGCGCGCCAGCTTTGACCAGATCAGCGCCATCCAGGCCAAAGACCGCACGCTGGCGTTCTTCGATCAGCACCTGGGTTGATGGTTGATTGCCGGAGCTGGCTTTTCAAAAACAAGAGCTGCTTACGCTCATGACTGCGTGCTTTCCATATCTAAACCTACGGAAAACAAGCCATAGCATTCGCGGGCCGCTCTTGTTTTGATGGAGCCAAGTCAGGTGTTTTCTCCCAGCAGACTGTCGCGCTCAATGTAGCGGCGGCGCAGGAAGAACACCAGCAATGCTGCGCCAATCAAGGCCATGGCGCCCATGGCCCACCAGAAACCGTCTTCTGCGTGCACCAGCGGCAGCACATCAAAGTTCATGCCGAACACGGCGGCAATCAGGTTCAGCGGCAGGAAGATGGCGGTCAAGGTGGTCAGCGTGCGCATGATGTCGTTGGCGCGGTTGCTTTGGGCCGAGAAGTGCATCTGCAAAGCGGCTTCGGCACTTTGCTCCATGCGGTGCACGTGGTGGCTGACGCGCTCAATGTGCTCCAGCACGTCGCGCGAGCGCACGCGCAGCAGCTCGCGCGCGCGGCGCTCGGCCGTCTCATTTTCCTCGGGCCAGCTCTCCAGCGCATCGATCCAGTCCTGCACGGCGGCGCGCTGGTCTTCGCAGATTTCATTGAGCTGGTGCAGGCCCAGCTGCGCCTGCAACACCTTGCTCCAGTCGTGAAAGCGCGAGTTGGGGTTGAGCAGGGCCATCTGCCACTGCTCCATCTGCCTGGCCATGTCGCGGCGCAGGCTGAGAAAGCCGTCCACCATTAGGTCGAGTTGGCGCAGCATCAGGTCGGCGCTGCTGGCAGGCAGGCGGCTGTTGGCCGTGCTGCGTTTTTCCGGCGCGGTGCTGGGGGTGAGCAGGCGCTGCAGGTGCTGTGCGCGCACCGGGCAGTCTGCGGGGTGCACGCTGAACAGCAGCGGGTCAAACACGGCAAAGCCGACGGGGGCGGTGTCCAGGTTCTGCAGGTTGGTCGGGGCGGGCGTTGGGGCCTGGTGCCGCCAGCTGCGCGCCGTGGGTGCTGGTGGGGGCGGGGGTGCTGCGCCTTCCAGCCGGCGAAACAGCATCAGGTCGTAGTCGGAGGTGTAGTCGAAGGTGGATGGAATCTGGGCATTGAGCAAGTCGGAGATGTGTAGATCCAGCAGCGGCGTGCCGCACAGCTGTTGTAGCAGGCTTTGCACGGCGGGCAACTGGCGCTCCAGCTCGGTGCGCTCGCACGACAGCCAGTAAAAGCTGCCGGGGGCGGGTGGCGACGGTAAAGCCGCTGCACTGGCGGTGTCTGCGGGCCAGGTGCCCAGGTCTTGCACGAGTTTGGTGGCAGGCTGAATCAGCAGCAGACGCATGGAGTTGGTGCTCAAAATGGCTGGTAACGCTTGTGGTGCAAGCGCTGGCAGCTATCAAAACAAGGTGCGCATAAAAAAGGCAGCCCTGCGGCTGCCTGGTGCGAAGGGATCGCTGGAGCTTACAGGCCGCGCAGCTTTTTGGCAGCGTCCATCGCGAAGTAGGTCAAGATGCCATCGGCCCCGGCGCGCTTGAAGGCCAGCAGCGATTCCATCATCACGGCGTCGTGGTCCAGCCAGCCGTTGGCGGCAGCGGCCTTGAGCATGGCGTATTCACCGCTGACCTGGTAGGCAAAGGTGGGCACCTGGAATTCGTCCTTGACGCGGCGCACCACGTCCAGATACGGCATGCCGGGCTTGACCATGACCATGTCTGCGCCCTCGGCGATGTCCAGCGCCACTTCGCGCAGGGCTTCGTCGGAGTTGGCGGGGTCCATCTGGTAAACGTTTTTGTCGGCCTTGCCCAAGGCGCCACGCGTGCCCACAGCATCGCGGAAGGGGCCGTAGAAGGCGCTGGCGTATTTGGCGCTGTAGGCCATGATCTGGGTGTGAATGTGGCCTTGCAGCTCCAGCGCTTCGCGGATGGCGCCAATGCGCCCGTCCATCATGTCGCTGGGGGCCACCATGTCGGCACCGGCTTCGGCGTGGTTCAGGGCCTGGCCCACCAGCACTTCCATGGTCTCATCGTTGAGGATGTAGCCGGCTTCATCCAGGATGCCGTCCTGGCCGTGGCTGGTGTAGGGGTCCAGGGCCACGTCGGTCATTACGCCCAGTTGGGGGAATTCCTGCTTCAGCGCACGGATCACGCTGGGGATCAGGCCGTCGGGGTTGAGGGCTTCTTTGCCATCGGGTGTTTTCAGGCTGGCATCAATCGCGGGGAACAGCGCCAGGAAGGGGATCTCCAGCTTCACGCATTCCTCGGCCACGGGCAGCAGCAGATCCAGACTCAGACGGTCCACGCCCGGCATGGACGCCACGGCCTCACGGCGGTTGCTGCCTTCGTGCACAAACACAGGGTAGATGAAGTCATGGGCCGACAGCTGACTCTCTCGCACCAAGTTGCGGGTGAACGCATTGCGGCGCAAACGACGAGGACGGCTTTGTGGGAAAGGAGTAGGGCTAGACAGATGCATGGTCGCCATTGTGCGCTTGTCCGCGCAAGCATGCGAGTGATAGCGCTTGATACAGGTAAACCTTAGGCTGGATCCGCGCCCAGCTTGGGGATAGCCCTGTGTACGTAGGCATAGGGCACAGATAGATTTAGTTGCTGAGAGCGGCCTGCCGCTTTCCCTGCTTCACCTCCCTGAGCAGGCCTCTTGACTGAGGATTTTCAAAGCCCGGTATGTGCCGGGCTTTTTTTTGCCGTCGCCATGCGCCTTACACTGTGCCCATGTTGTGGGTCAAAGCTTTTCATATCGTCTTCGTGGCCAGCTGGTTTGCTGGCCTGTTTTATCTGCCGCGCATTTTCGTGAATCTGGCCATGGTGACGCCCGGTTCTGTGGCGGAGCGCGAGCGTTTGATCGGCATGTCGCAGCGCCTGCTGCGCTTTACCACCATCTTAGCAGTGCCCGCGCTGGGCCTGGGTCTGTGGTTGTGGCTGGGTTACGGCTTTGCTGGCGGCTGGCTGCATGCCAAGTTGCTGCTGGTGCTGGCTGTCATGGGCTACCACTACAGCTGCGCCGTGCTGCTGCGCCAGTTGCAGGCCGATAGCTGCCAGCACAGCCACCGCTGGTTCCGCTGGTACAACGAACTGCCGGTGCTGCTGCTCACGGTCATTGTGATCTTGGTGGTTGTCAAGCCTTTCTAAATTTTCCACCGCGTGGGCCCAAACGGAAAGGGGCTACCTGTGTTCAAAACTTCGGCGTGGCCGCTGGCCATGCTGTACACCGCACTGATTGTTTTTGCGAGCCTGTTTCCCTTCGAGGGCTGGCGTGCGCAAGGGATTGCGCCGTCGGTGTTTGTCACAGCCCCGTTGCCCCCGCCTTACTGGACGTGGTTTGACGTCAATATCAATGTGCTGGGCTACGCGCCGCTAGGTTTTTTGCTGGCCTTAGGGGGTGTGCGCAGCGGCTTACGGGGCTGGGCGATTCCCGTGGCATGGCTGGGTGGCGCAGCCTTGTCGCTGTGCATGGAGTTTTTGCAAATTTACCTGCCGCGCCGGGTGCCCTCCAACATGGACTTTGTACTCAACGCAGCAGGCGTGTTGCTGGGGGCGCTGCTGGCCTGGACACTGGAGTGGTGGGGGCTGCTGGCACGCTGGAGCGTCTTTCGCGAACGCTGGTTTGGCCAGCAGCCGCATGGTGGACTGGTGCTGATTGCGCTGTGGCCCGTGTCACTGCTGTTTCCGTTGGTGCTGCCTTTTGGTTTGGGGCAGGTGCTGGAGCGTTTAGACAAAACGCTGGATGTATGGCTGGAGGGCACGCCCTTCATGGACTGGTTGCCCCTGCGCGAAGAGCCCTTGGTGCCGCTGATGCCCAGTGCTGAAATGCTGTGTGTCATGCTGGGGCTGCTGGCGCCGTGTTTGCTGGGTTATATGTTGATTGCGCACCTGGGTCGCCGGGCGGTATTTGCGGCCGTGGTTTTGCTGGCGGGGCTGGCTGCCACGGGGCTGTCTTCGGCAATGGCCTATGGCCCCGTGCATGCGTGGGAGTGGCTGACCCTGCCCACGCAAGCCGGCGTGGTGGCCGCCATCTTGCTGGCAGCGTGTGCCTTGCCGGTGCCGCGCCGCTGGTGCGCGGTGCTACTGCTGCTGGTGCTGATGTGGCAACTCAATTGGCTGAATCAGGCGCCGCTGAACCCGTACTTTGCGGACACGCTGCAGTCCTGGGAGCAGGGGCGCTTCATGCGGTTTTACGGACTGGGCCAATGGCTGGGCTGGGTCTGGCCCTATGCCGTGCTTGCGTATGTGGCATTGCGCCTGACCCAGCGCCAGCCCCAATCCTAGAATGCTTGCATCATGAGCGAGAACACCCCCACAGGCTACTACAGCCGCCATATCTTTTTTTGCCTGAATGAGCGCCCCAACGGCGAAGACTGCTGCCACCTGCACGGCGCCAAAGAAGGCTTTGACCACTGCAAGCGCGCCATCAAAGATGCGGGCCTGGCGGGTAAAGGCCAGGTGCGCGTGAACAAGGCGGGCTGCCTGGATCGCTGCGCCGCTGGCCCCGTGGCCGTGGTCTACCCCGAAGGCACGTGGTACACCTTTGTGGATACCGCGGACATCGACGAGATTGTGGAGTCGCACCTCAAAAACGGGCAGGTGGTGGAGCGTTTGCTGGTGCCGCCGGAACTTGGCCGCTGAAACAGACTCCTACACCCCATTACAAGTGTTTTTGGCCTCTAGCGCTTTTCTATCAAGCGCTAATAGCTATGAAATAGGTAGTTGCAATTGAACGCTCACACTGAACGCTTCACCCTCACCGGCGCGGCCGGCCTCATTGAAGCCTTGCGCGATCGCCCTGCGGGCACACCCCGGGGCGTGGCGGTCATCGCCCACCCGCACCCGCTGTTTGGCGGCACCATGGACAACAAAGTGGTGCAGACTTTGGCGCGTGCTTTTGTGCAAACCGGCTGGGAAGTGGTGCGCTTTAACTTTCGCGGTGTCGGCGCCAGCCAGGGCGAGCACGATGCGGGCCGTGGTGAGGCGCAAGACATGCTGGAAGTGGTGCGCCAAGTGGCACCCACCGGTGCGGTGGCTCTGGCGGGGTTTTCGTTTGGTGCCTTTGTGACCACGCATGTGCTGCAGGCACTGTGGGACGAAGGGCGCGTGGAGAAAGTGGTGCTGGTGGGTACGGCGGCCAGCCGTTTTGACCCCGCCCCCGTACCTGCTGCCACGCACGACCGCACCCTGGTGCTGCATGGCGAAGCAGATGACACCGTGCCTTTGCAATCCGTCATGGACTGGGCGCGCCCGCAGACACTGCCTGTAACAGTTGTGCCCGCTGGCGGTCATTTCTTCCACGGACAATTGCCCTTGCTCAAAGGGCTGGTGGCCCGCCACCTGACGGCCACGCACTTGTAAAACGCTCAGCGGGCCTGCGGGCTGTACCGACTGAAATTTTGTAGACCAACCGAGTTGCTCATGAAGCCTGTTTTGAAGAATTTGCGCACGCTGGCATTGACCGCGGCCTTGGCCCCCCTGTGGGCGAACGCCCAAATCGCACAGCTGCAACCCCCAGAGATTGCTGCGCAAACGTATATGTTGGTGGACGTGACTGCCAACCAAGTGCTGGCCTCCAAGGATGTGGATGCACCGGTGGAGCCCGCATCGTTGACCAAGCTGATGACGGCATACCTGGTGTTTGACGCCCTACGCGCCAAAAAGGTGACCCTGGAGCAGCGCCTGCCAGTGAGCGAGATGGCCTGGAAGATGCCAGGCTCGCGCATGTTCATCGACCCCAAGATGCAAGTGCCTGTGGAAGACCTGCTCAAAGGCATGATCGTGCAGTCGGGCAACGATGCTACCATGGCGCTGGCCGAAGGTGTCGGCGGCACCAAGGAAAACTTTGTGCGGCTGATGAATGAGCAGGCCAAAGCGCTGGGCATGACGGGCACCAGCTACAAAAACCCCGAAGGCTTGACAGAGCCCGGCCACTTCACCACGGCGCGTGACCTGTCCATTTTGGCCATGCGCTTGCTGCGTGACTTCCCCGAGTACACGCACTACTACTCCATCAAGGAGTACCGCTACGAAGGCACACCAGCGGCCAACGGGCGCAACCGCAATACCTTGCTGTTCCGCGATCCCACGGTGGATGGCCTGAAGACCGGTCACACCAACGCGGCAGGCTACTGTCTGGTGGCCACGGCCAATCGTGATATCCCCAATGTGGGCAGCCGCCGTGTGCTCTCCATCGTGCTGGGGGCTGCCTCGGACAACGCGCGCGCCAACGAGAGCCAGAAGCTGCTGAACTGGGGTTACACCGCCTACGACGCAGTGAAGCTGTTTGATGCCGGACAGGCCATGGAAGTGGCGCAAATCTGGAAGGGCTCGCAAGGCACCCTCAAGATTGGCCGTGAAGGCGCCACCGTGGTGACGGTGCCCTCGGGCAGCTCCGGCAAGGTGTCGACCCAGATGGTGCGCACCGATCCTTTGATGGCTCCTATCACCAAGGGCCAGCAGGTAGGGACTTTGAAGGTGTTGGTGGCCGATCAGTTGGCTGCAGAAATGCCCATCTTCGCGCTGGAAAGCGTGGAGGAAGGGGGGTTCTTTAGCCGGCTGTGGGACACCATTCGACTGTGGATCCGCTAAGGCGGAACCATGGGAGGTAGGCAAATTTCGCATTCTGAGAAAGTGCCTACCGTTTAATCACATGTGACTTGCCCCGGGTTTTCCAAACTGGTACATTCGAGGGCTTTTCGGAAATTCCGAAGGGTTTCACGTTTTCGTTTTTTACGTTTAGGGACGTATATATGCCAACCATTAATCAACTCGTGCGCCAGGGCCGCACGGTCGAAGTTGTTAAATCCAAGAGCCCTGCTATGGAAAACTGCCCCCAACGCCGTGGCGTGTGCACCCGTGTGTACACAACCACTCCTAAGAAGCCTAACTCGGCTTTGCGTAAGGTGGCTAAGGTTCGCTTGACCAACGGTTTCGAAGTGATTTCGTACATCGGCGGTGAAGGCCACAACCTGCAAGAGCACAGCGTGGTGCTGGTGCGCGGCGGCCGTGTGAAGGACTTGCCAGGTGTGCGTTACCACATCGTGCGCGGTTCCTTGGACCTGCAAGGTGTCAAGGATCGTAAGCAAGCCCGTTCCAAGTACGGTGCCAAGAAGCCTAAGGCTAAGTAATCAGCCTTTCGGTTCTGAAAAACATCGGTGTTTGATTCGCCTGACTGGCGCGGTCAAACGTAGTGGCCCGAAGCGCAAATGTTTTGCGTGGGTCGAGTAAGTGAGAGACTTTGATTAGCTCTCGCGGTGTCTGAAAAGTCACCAACTGAAGCAAAGATAGAGGTAAAAAATGCCACGTCGTCGCGAAGTCCCCAAACGTGAAATTCTGCCGGATCCTAAGTTCGGTAACGTAGAGCTGTCCAAATTCATGAACGTGATCATGGAAGGCGGCAAAAAGGCGGTTGCAGAGCGCATCATTTACGGTGCTCTGGATCTGATCGCCAAGAAGCAGCCTGAAAAGGAAGCTTTGGAAGTGTTTGTTACAGCTATCAACAACGTCAAGCCCATGGTGGAAGTCAAGTCCCGCCGCGTGGGTGGCGCTAACTACCAAGTGCCCGTTGAAGTGCGTCCCGTCCGTCGTCTGGCTCTGTCCATGCGCTGGATCAAGGAAGCTGCCCGCAAGCGTGGTGAGAAGTCGATGGCCCAGCGTCTGGCCAACGAACTGATGGAAGCCACCGAAGGCCGTGGCGGCGCCATGAAGAAGCGTGACGAAGTGCACCGCATGGCCGAAGCCAACAAGGCATTCAGCCACTTCCGCTTCTAAGCTGCTGTAGCAGTTTGAAACCAGACGGGCCGCTCGCAAATCTTGCCTGCGGCCTTGTCTCGATTCAAGGCGCCCCCATATAGAACTGCTGGCCCCAGCGCACAAGGCAGGGTGATCGCAGACTCTCTCCCCGATCAATCAAGGATCAATCATGGCTCGCAAGACCCCCATTAGCCGCTACCGCAATATCGGTATCTCGGCACACATCGACGCAGGTAAGACCACCACTTCCGAACGTATCCTGTTCTATACAGGCGTAACCCACAAGCTGGGCGAAGTGCACGACGGCGCTGCGACCACTGACTGGATGGAGCAAGAGCAAGAGCGCGGTATCACGATCACATCGTCTGCTGTGACCTGCTTCTGGAAGGGTATGGACCTGACCCGCCCTGAGCACCGCATCAACATCATCGACACCCCCGGCCACGTGGACTTCACGATTGAAGTGGAGCGTTCCATGCGCGTGCTGGACGGCGCTGTGATGGTGTACTGCGCGGTGGGTGGTGTGCAGCCCCAATCCGAAACCGTGTGGCGCCAAGCCAACAAGCACAAAGTGCCTCGTCTGGCCTTTGTGAACAAGATGGACCGCACTGGTGCGAACTTCTTCAAGGTCGTAGACCAGATGAAGCTGCGCCTGAAGGCCAATCCCGTGCCAATCGTGGTGCCCATCGGCGCGGAAGACAACTTCCAAGGCGTGGTTGACCTGATCAAGATGAAAGCCATCTTCTGGGACGAAGCTTCCCAGGGCATGAAGTTTGAATACCGCGAGATCCCTGCTGAGCTGGTCGAAGTGGCTCAGAAGTGGCGCGAAAACATGGTGGAAGCTGCGGCTGAAGCCAGCGAAGAGTTGATGAACAAGTACCTGGAAGAAGGTGACTTGTCCGAAGAAGAGATCATCTCTGCACTGCGTCAGCGTACCATCGCCACCGAAATCCAGCCCATGCTGTGCGGCTCGGCCTTCAAGAACAAGGGTGTGCAGCGCATGCTGGACGCCGTGCTGGACTTGCTGCCTGCGCCTACCGACATTCCTGATGTTACAGGTACCGATCCTGATGACGAAGAGAAGAAGCTGTCGCGCAAGGCTGACGACGCAGAGAAGTTCTCTGCGCTCGCATTCAAACTGATGACCGACCCATTCGTTGGTCAGCTGACTTTCGTGCGCGTGTACTCGGGCGTTTTGACCAAGGGCGAAACCGTTCTGAATGCTGTGAAGGGCAAGAAAGAGCGTATTGGCCGCATCGTGCAGATGCACGCGAACGAGCGTCAAGAAGTTGAAGAAATTCGCGCTGGCGACATCGCTGCTTGCGTGGGTCTGAAGGATGTGACCACAGGCGAAACTCTGTGCGATATCGCAGCGCCTATCGTGCTGGAGCGCATGGTGTTCCCTGAGCCCGTGATTGCACAGGCAGTGGAACCCAAGTCCAAGGCTGACCAAGAAAAGATGGGTATTGCCTTGTCGCGTCTGGCTGCTGAAGACCCATCTTTCCGCGTGCGTACCGACGAAGAATCCGGCCAGACCATCATTGCCGGTATGGGCGAGTTGCACCTGGAAATTATCGTTGACCGCATGAAGCGCGAGTTCAACGTGGAAGCCAACGTGGGCAAGCCCCAGGTTGCTTACCGCGAAACCGTGCGTTCGACCGTCAAGGATGTGGACGGCAAGTTCGTTCGCCAGTCCGGTGGTAAGGGTCAATACGGTCACGTCGTGTTCACGCTGGAGCCCCAGGAAGCTGGTAAGGGCTTTGAGTTCGTGGACGAAATCAAGGGCGGTGTGGTGCCTCGCGAATACATCCCTGCAGTCGAAAAGGGTGTGATCGAAGCCCTGACCTCGGGCGTGTTGGCTGGCTACCCTGTGGTGGACGTGAAAGTTCGTTTGACATTCGGTTCGTACCACGATGTGGACTCGTCCGAGCAAGCGTTCAAGATGGCTGCTATCTTTGGTTTCAAGGAAGCCGCTAAGAAGGCAAATCCTGTAATTCTGGAGCCAATGATGGCTGTGGAAGTGGAGACGCCTGAAGACTACGCCGGTACCGTGATGGGTGACTTGTCTTCACGTCGCGGCATGGTGCAGGGCATGGAAGACATGGTTGGTGGCGGCAAGGCCATCAAGGCAGAAGTGCCGCTGTCGGAAATGTTTGGTTACGCGACTTCGCTGCGTTCGCAGACACAAGGCCGCGCTACTTACACGATGGAGTTCAAGCACTACGCTGAAGCTCCTCGCAACGTGGCTGAAGCTATCGTGGCTGCCCGCGCTAAGTAATTCGCAAATCGGTCATAATTGATCGTTTGGCCCAAGGTACTTTTTGAAGTGCTTTGGGTGCAGATTGCCGGTCTGCGATCGTGTGCCACTTTGTTACCTGTGCGAAGTGAACTAGCAATGCGATGCAGACCTTAAAACCCTACACAGGTTTGCTCTTTTATTTGGAGAATTTGCAATGGCAAAAGAAAAGTTCGAGCGTACCAAGCCCCACGTAAACGTG